>CAZTEH010000001.1:0-79768 GCA_964612345.1 uncultured Oscillospiraceae bacterium
CGGGAGGTCCTTGAGGCGGGACAGCGAGGAATAGCCGGTTCCGAAGTCATCGATGGAAATTGCGATCCCCATTTCCTTGAGCTTCTTCAGAAAAATCAGAGTGGCCTGTTTGTTTTCCAGGAAAATGCTTTCTGTGATCTCTATTTCAATAAAGCGCGGCTCGATATTATATTTCTTTATGAGCTGGCTGATGAAATCCAGATAGCCGCTATCATGGAGCTGATTTGCAGAAAAGTTGATGGAAACCGGCTTCAGTTCCAGCCCGGACTTCCTCCAGTCGGACATCTGCACGACAACCTTCTCCGTCACGATCCTTCCGATCCGGACGATGGAGCCGTTGATCTCAGCAATCGGAACAAATTCCGCCGGGGAAACATCAGACCCCTTCAGCCTGAGCAATGCTTCATATCCACAAATGTCGCCGGTTATTAAGTTGATCTTTGGCTGATAAACCAGGTCAAAACCGTCATTTTCGATTGCTTCCCTCAGTTGGATCTCGATTTTGGATTTATTGATCTGGCTGTTCATCATGCTGCTGTTGAAATATTTGGAGCCGTTTTTGCCGGAATCCTTAACAGAATACATGGCGAGATCGGCATTCATGATAAGCTGGTTCACGTCCGTTCCGTCTTCGGGGAACAGGGAAATGCCCATGCTGAACCGGATTTCGATATTGTTGTTGTCGATTTGAATGACGCTGCCGAAAACTGTCTTTATACTGTGAATCAGATGATCCAGTTCCTCCTCGTCATCTCCTCGCTCCACAAGCACCAGGAATTCATCCCCGCCAAATCGGGAGACGATGACATTTTCATTTGCAACCTCTGCCAGCCGCTCTGCGATGCCTTCAATGACCCGGTCGCCGAATACATGGCCGAGGGTATCGTTGATCCCCTTAAAATCATCGAGATCCAGCAGGATCACCGCTCCCCTTTTCCCTGACGATAATTTCGCCGTCAAAAGATCAATAAATTGCCTTCGGTTTGGCAGCCTGGTCAGGGAATCGTGAAGTGCAAGAAAATTGATATATTTGAATTCGTGATGGATTTTCTCAAGGAGCATGTTCATGGAATCAATAACGCCATGGAACGGATTGTTCTTCGACACTTCCACCTTCAGCAGGTCATTCTTTTCTATATTGATATTCTGGATTTCAGTGTCGATATATTTGACTTGATCAATAAACTCCATATAATGGTCATGCATATCCACCAATGCAGCAGTAACGGTCCCGATTTCATCCTTCTGTTTCGTGTAAGCCTTCAGGTTCGTGGAAAAGTTGAAATCAAAATCGATCATGCGATTGATGACGGAAGAGATCTCGAGAATCGGTCTGGTGAACCGCTTTGAGATCTGGAAGACGATCAGGAAAATTAGAACAAACGTCATTGCGTAAATTGCGAGCAAAATATTGGTGACGGTTCTCGATTTTTGCAGTATTTCATCCTTATGCACAACAGAGATGATATGCCAGCCGGTATCTCTTGCGGTTACCACGTTCAGCACGCGGTTAATGTTGTTCAGCTTTGATTCAAATACCGTTTCATCCGCCCTTCCCATGGCTTTGAAGCTGCTTAATCCCAATTCCTCCGGCGTCTTCATGATCCATTCCGGATGGTGCGGGCTAACCAGGAATTTGTGGTCCGGACTCATCAGTAAGATATATCCCGATTTCCCGATTTTGATATTATTGATATTGGTTGTCAGATCGTACAGATTTACGGTAATGCCAATCACGCCAACGCCGGCGCCCTCACTATTTTTGATCCTTTTTGTGTAGCCGACCACCATTTCATTGGATACCTTCGTCAGATACGGCTCGGATATACGGATATCCTCGTTATGGATTGTGTATTGATACCAGGGTCTCAGTCTGGGTTCATAAGGCTGAACGGCCTGAAACCTCGGATATTCCATATAGCCTCCGTCTTCCGTTCCGAGGAAGACAAAGTTGACCGCTTTATGGCTGATTTTCAGGAGGCGGAATTGCTCCTCTATGGATTTCTCAATCTCGCTGGGTTGGTACCGGAAGGTACTCCGATCGTATCCGGTGTAGTTCTGGAGGTTATTGTTTGAAAGCTTCACATTGTCAATATAAGACAGCAGATTGACTTCCTGCTTCATATCGGCAACCAAAGACTGGTCGATCAATTCACCGACCCGGTAAAGGAGCTGGTTCGTGTTTTTGACATTATCACGGTAAAGCCAATCCTCGGTATACGATTTCAGGTAGATCCCGCCAATGATATACGGGATCAGGCAGCCGAGAAATATGGCAAATAGCAGCTTGTTTCGTATCGAACTATTTATCTTCAAAGCCTTCCTCCCGTAAACATAGTATTCTATCTTATATATCGGCCGTTTTTACCATAAGTTTATTTCCTAATTCTTTCCATTTTATCTGGAGCATTTGAAATATACCGGAATTAAAAAAGCCTTTCCGAATAAACCATTAAGGAATATCAGGAAAAGCCTAGTCAACGCTTCTGTTCCGTTTCCGGATCAGACGGTCAAACCTTTTGATCGGGTAGATTACAATTGGCAGAATCCGGTCCATTATTTTACGTTCCGCTTCTTGCAGCGTTCTCGCCCTTCTCTTTGCATCTTCAATAAACAATTCTTGTATATTGATTTGGTTCAGATTGGCCGGCTTCCTTTTATATGTCCCATCGGGCTGCATTACTCTGGCTTTTTCCGTGTCGTAAAACATGCTGTTAAACATTTCATTGATTTTATCTTTTACTGCCTCTGAGTAAATCGGACAGGCAACTTCCACGCGTCGTTCCATATTTCTCGTCATGATATCTGCCGAAGAAATATACAACTTTTGCTCCGATCCAATGCCAAAACGGAATATCCTGGAATGCTCAAGAAAACGTCCGACGATGCTTACGATATTAATATTGTCGGTTTCGCCTGCTACACCGGGCAGAATGCAACAGATTCCCCTCACGATCATGTCGATCTTCACACCGGCGCAGGATGCTTCTTTGAGTTTTTGAATCATGTCCAGATCGGTTACGGAATTAACTTTTATGGCAATTCTTCCTTCTTCTTTTTTCAACGTTTCCTCTTCGATCAGCTCTATGATTCTGTTTTTCATACTGTTCGGAGCTACCATCAAGTGCTTATATTCACCGGACAGATTGGAAATTGTCATGTTTTTAAAGAAATTCGCCGCATCCCTTCCGACGTCCTGATTTGCAGTGATGAAAGAGAAATCCGTATAGAGCTCCGTGGTTTTCTCGTTATAGTTGCCGGTGCCGACCTGGGTGATATACATATAGTCGCCAAACGCTTTTTTCGTGATCAAGCATACCTTGGAATGCACTTTATAGTCCCCGATTCCGTAAATCAACCGGCAGCCGGCCTCTTCCAGACGTTCGGACCAGTCGATATTGTTCTGTTCATCAAACCGGGCTCTCAATTCGATCAGCACCACGACTTCTTTTCCGTTTTCAGCAGCGGCGCAGAGGTATTCCACCAGCTTGGCTTTCTGGGCCAAACGGTAAATGGTGATCTTGATCGATGCAACACTGCTGTCTTCCGAGGCTTCCTTGATCAGCCTCAGGAATGGTTCCATGCTTTCATATGGATAGGACAATAAAACATCTTTCCTGCAGACCTGGGCGATCATGCTTTCATGGGCCGAGACCTCAGGAGAAGGCTGTGGGTGAAACGGTCTATAATAATATTTTCTTTTCTGCTTTTCATCAATGATTGCGGCTATTTGCGAATCAAAATTCATCGATATCGGTGTCCTGCTGATAAATATCTGGTCCTGTCCAACCTTAAGTCTGCTGCTTAATGTCTCTTTCAACCACCCGCTTATCTTTTTCTCAAACTCCACCCGTATGATTTCAAGGCTCTTTCTTTTCTTCAAAAGCTTCTTCATTACATTCCTGAAATCCTCAATCAGATCGATATCCTGATCTTCTATGCTGATATCCGCGTTACGGGTCACATAAAAAACACTTTTATCCCGTACGGAATACATATCAAAAACAAACTCCGAATATTCGCAAATGATTTTAACGGACGGAACAAAACGGATCTCTTCACCGGGCAGAAAAATCAGCTCCGGTACAGAAGCCGGCACCGGAATCAATCCCAGATTATCCTTATTCTTATTTTCCAAATGCAGGGCAATAAAAGGCTTCTTGTTTGGGATAAACGGAAACGGGTGATGGTTGTCCACGATTTGCGGAGAAAGGACTGGCAGGATACAACGCATAAAATACTCTTTCAGGTAGTCCTGCTCTGTATCGGTCAGCTCACTAAGGGCCAGATGGTGGATGCCTTCCTCCTTCATCTGTCTTCTGATTTCGGTATACGTACGATCACGCTGAAGATATAAAGGTCCTACCGCTTGATAAATGGCCTTCAGCTGTTCCTTTTCCGTCATCCCGGTTTTATTATCCGTGGCCGAGACCTTTTCTTCAATATATAGATCATAAAGGCTTCCAACCCGGATCATAAAAAACTCATCCAGGTTATTTGAAAAAATCGAGACAAATTTCAGCCGTTCAAAGAGGGGCACCTCCGGGTCCTGCGCTTCCTGCAAGACCCGTTCGTTGAACCTCAGCCACGACAGTTCTCTATTCTGCATATAGGAATTATTTGCCGGATAATCACTCTTCTCCATTTTCCCACCCGATTACCGTTTTAATCAGATATCCCTCTCTGACACCGTACTCACTGACCATTATTTTCTCGCAGCTGTAATGTTTTGCTATGGTCCTTAATATGATCATGCCGGGTATGATCGTATGGATCCGATCCGGAACAACGCGCAGGATCCGCTCAATCCCGTCCTCCTCATCATAAAATGATTTTAATAGTTTTTTGACATGAGACGGCTCCATGCTTCGATTGGACAGCGGCATATTAAAATAATCATTGCTCAGCTTGCAGGCCGCTCGGTTCGTTCCTCCTACACCGCACAATATCACAGTAGGCGCTTCTCCGGGTTCAATGTTCTCCAGCTGTTCCCGTACCTGTTTTTTTATTATCTTATATTCGCCCTTTGTAGGAATCAGTCCGGATACAAAACTTCCATAAAGGCTCAAGGAGCCCATCGGAATGGAATAAGTCCTGCATATTTTCCTGTCTTTATAAAAAACGAACTCGGTACTTCCGCCTCCGATATCGACCATCAGGCCGGAGTCAACGTCAACGTTGTAAGCGGCACCGATAAATCCGCAGATGCCCTCCTCTTCCCCGGAAATGACATTGACATCAAATCCCGTGCTTTCTTTGATCGCATCGACCGCCTGCTGCCGGTTTTGGATATTTCGGAAGGATGCGGTGGCGATAACGTAAACCTTTCGAATTCGTGCATTATCAATTATTTTTTTGAATCCCTGTAAAACGGAAATGGCTTTATTGATACCCCGTTCTGTCATGCAGCCTTTTTCATCAACATAGCTGATCAATGCAGACACGTTTTTGCGATGAAACATGGGTTTGATTTCTTTTTCGTGAATGGAATAAACGGAAAGTCTCATTGTATTGGATCCGATATCGATTACTGCGTACATTTTTTATCTCCTCTAATCATTTTTATTTCACCGGCTATCATCTGTATTTTCATTCTACCTAAAAACTGTAAAATACAGATTAAATCCATGTTAAATGTAATGGAAATAAATTAATGTCAAAAAAGGCTAAAGAAAAGAACGTTCCTGCCGATATAAAAAATGACAGGCTATGTATCCAGCGATATAGAAAATCAAAAAGATGTGTGGAACGTGAATAATAACTGAAGTATTAAGGGTCGGAGCAAGATACAACCTTTGTATTTGTCTTACTCCTATTCCGTATCCGCTAGTCAGCAGTTCGCAGTCGAAATCTACAAATCAAAGATTTGTGATTTCCATGCATAAGTTCGCCAACAATTTGTTTTACAAATTGGGCGAGCTAGTAGTGCAGGCGCGTTATTGTTTTGATAAAATATCAGAAAGGAGAGATAGCTATGAATGCAGCAATAGCGAGCGCAGTCAGAACTCAGGCAGCGAATCCAGAAACGGCAGGCAGAATCGAACGGGAAACGTTCAAGTCCGCCGAGCAGGCAGCCGGGGGTCAAAACACTGCCGTTGAAACAAGTGTATCCTCAAAATATGACACGCTTGAACTGAGTCGGAAATATCTGGAGTACCGGACACAGACCGAGAGCAGAGCTTTACAGGACGAGACAAGTCAACTGAATTCGACGATTGTCAAGAAAGCCTCGGATTTCAAGGATTCTTCCGATGACAAGAATTCCTCCGATGTCAAGAATTCCTCCGATGACAAGAATTCCTCCGATGTCAAGAATTCTTCCGATGTCAAAGATTCTTTCGATGTCGAGAATTCTTCTGATAACAGCAGCAAAAAACTCACTTATTATAATCCAATGTATTCTTATACGGAATTTGAATTAAAGGAAATGCTGGATGATGGAATAATCAGCAAAGCACAATACGAATCCCAGCTAGATGAGGAAGACATAAGCTTTGAAGCAGGATAATGAAAAAATACTCCGCCTCGGCGGAGTATTTTATTGGTCCTATTTCTTTTTTCTGTATTTTTACTGACGCTACTTTATCTTGGCGATGTTCTTTGCCAGTTCTTTTTTATGTTCGAAATTTCCAAGCCTGTTGATCATGACCCTTTGCGCCTGAGGCGAGCCGGCTCCGTGCATGGATTCCGTTCGGTAACCCACTGCTCCGGTTCCCAAGGTCAGATTCTCGATCAGACGCATGATACGCATTCTGTGTTCCGTCGGAACCGAATCCACTCCCTTGAGATATTTTTCTACGTAATGCCCTACCGCTTCGCTTCGGAAGTCTTTTTCCGATGGCTGAGTAACCATCAAGCCGCCGGCAATGTCTTCCGCAAGCCGGCACATTTCATAAGGAAATCTCGTCACGTTCTGCTTGCAGACATTGGCAAGAAGCAGATCGATCAGATAGGCTCCGGAAGGAGTCGGAGTTCCTTCGTAGGAACAAGCCAAAGCGGAGGAATAAATAGTTTCATTCAAGTGCGTCATTTCTATGAGCTTATCCTTGATGTGGGATGCCGTTGGTACCCCGTTATACTCGGCGGCTAAAGCTGCTGCACCGATGAGCACGTCACCCACTCCGGATTTACATGCATAGCTTGGTCTGTGATGCCCTGCGAATCGCTCCACCAGCATACCGACAAATTCCGTTTCCCCGTTTAAGAAAATTCTCTCGTTGGGAACAAATACGTGGTCGAAAATGATAAGCGCTTCATGGCCTCCAAATTCGCTGTTGCCCACATCGATTTCCGTTCCTTCCATTTTTCTTGTATCGCAGGACTGACGGCCGTAGATGATGGTGATTCCGGCCGCGTCTGTTGGGACTGCGAAGGAAACGGCGTAATCCTTGTCCTCCGGCTTCATGGCAATGGTTGGCATGCACAGAACCTCATGGGAATTGACGATGCCTGTCTGGTGGGCTTTGCAGCCGTTCACCACGATACCGTCTGGTCTTCTTTCCACGACTCTCAAGTACATGTCCGGATCCTTCTGACTGCTTGGAGAAAGTCCGCGGTCGCCCTTCACATCCGTCATGGCTCCATCCGTTACCAGATCGTTCTCCTGGACATAGGTCAGAAACAGATTGAATCGTTCCTGATAGTCCGTGCCATATTTCTTGTCGATTTCATATGCCGTGCTGTAAACGGCGTTAAAGGAATCCTGACCGACACAGCGCTGAAAGCAGCAGGCCATTTTCTGGCCCAGCATCCTTTGCCGCTTTACCTTTTTCACCAGGTCCTCATTGCTTTGGAACACATGGTTGAACAAATTTATCTTCTGCCCCGTGATGTGCGATTTTACCGTCATCAAATCCTCATACAATGGATCCAGCGCCAGATCATAGGTCATGGCAACCGCATTCATGGAAGGTATGATGATCGGATGGTCCACCGGGGACTCGATCTTCTCCCCGAATAAATAAACATTCAGATTCAGCTTGCGAAGGCTCTCTATATATTCTTTTCCTGTTTTTAACATTCTGTAATCTCCTTTCAGAAATCCCAATCATGATTTAACTCTATAATTCAGAAATACCCAGAAATTCCTGGTTTACACTTTCAATCATTCTGCCGGCATTCCTGTTTTTTGTAATAAGGCCGTTATATGCTGCAATCACACCATTTATGATGACGTAATCGATCCCGATCGGCGGCGCATTGGGATTGCCTTTGCTTACATAGTCTGCTTTATCTTCTATCTTTTCATAATCAAAAATTACTAGATCTGCATCATTGCCCTCCGCAATATTGCCTTTTTTCTTGATTCCAAACCGCTCGGCGGGATTCAGCGTAATTTTCTTGATTGCCTCCACAAGTTCCAGAGTCCCCTCTTCTTTGACATATTTATGGATCAGCTTTGGAAAAGTCCCGGCTGTCTCCGGATGCCCTATGTTTTCAGAATGCGGTCCGTCTGCCGCATTGGTGGAAACAAAAACATAATCTTCGCACAGCGCTCTTTTAATTTCCGATTCATCACATACAAACGCCGTGATCAATGTATTCGGAAAATTCTCGCGTAAATACTCAAAGCTATCTTTATCACAAAATTTTCCGGCGCTGATTCCTGAAGATATCATCAGGTTTTTTTCCGATATATCCTTGCCGTAATGCTTTTCCCAATCCGTATCTAAAATGGAAGAGCCGATATAGGAGGGGAAGGCTGCGTACAGTCCCGTATCCGCAGTAATATCAAGACCTTTCGCTCTTGCTTCTCTTATTTTCTGTAAGGCCAGCTCCATGACTCCTTCAAATCCTACCATATACATCAGATGAACAATATGAATCGACGCCTTGGTTTTTTCAGCGATCCGGATAATCTCATCCAGACTTTCCAACGCCTCGTATCCATCTTTTCGCAGATGGACAATTACGATTCGATCGTAACTTTTTGCGAGCCGTGCAAGCTCAATGATTTCGTCTTCAGAGGTTCCCGGAACGAATTCCAGGCCAAAATGAATCCCAAAGCAGCCCGTTTCAAGGAATTTCTCCGCCAAGGTCAGCATTCCGCTGATTTCCTGCGGATCCGCAGCGTGATAGGGATCCTTGATCCCGACCGCTCTTCTTAAAGTGAAGGAATGGGAAATAAAAAAACCTTGATTGATCAAAAATCCGGACTCGTAAATTTTCCGAATCGTTTTCCCGTCAAAGCTTCTTTCCCCGCCTATTGTCGTCGTTGCACCCTGAAGCAGGACTCTTTCCGCAGGGAAATCATTCCCGTCCACATGGGAATGAAAATCGATGAATCCCGGCGAAACGATCTTTCCTGTTGCATCGATCACGGTCTTTCCGATCATGACTTCATTGGTAACCTTTTTGATAACACCATTCAAGATACCGACATTAAGATTCTTTAATGCCGGTTCCGGATGAAAGCTGACAACCGATCCGTTTTTTATTACCAAATCATAGATCATGATTTATCCTCTATTTTTTCGATCACACTATATACTTTCGATCTTGAAATGCCAAGCTCTTTCGCAGTTTTTGTAACGTTATGATTATTTTTTTTCAATACAAATTCAATATATTCTTCCATTTTCTCCTCTAGAGTCGATCCCATTCCTGCAATCCAGGTTGTATTATCCTGAATTCTGGATATTTCCAATGGAAGATCCTCAACGCGTATATTTCTGTCGCCGGACATGATCATTGCCCGTTCGATGGCATTTTCAAGCTGCCTGACATTACCGGGCCAATCATATTCCTGCAGCGAAGTTACCGCACGCTTTTCAATCTTGTAATTTCCTTTGTTCAAATTGCTCTTGGCCAAAAAATGGTCAACCAATAACGGAATGTCCTCTTTCCGCTCTCTTAAAGGCGGTATTTGGATGTTGAAAACATTCAGCCTGTAATAAAGATCCTCACGGAAGCTTCCTTCCTTCAAGGAATCCGTTAAATTTGAATTGGTCGCAGCAATGACACGTACATCCGTACCGATGGGGGTGATGCCTCCGACTCGCTTCACATAGCCTTCCTGCAAAACACGAAGCAGCTTAGTCTGCATTTCCATCGGCATATTTCCGATTTCATCAAAGAATAAGGTTCCCTTATCTGCCAATTCAAGCAGCCCCTTTTTCCCGTCCTTCTTCGCTCCGGTAAATGCTCCGCTCTCGTATCCGAACAGCTCGCTCTCAAGCAATTCTTTGGATAAGGTACCGCAGTCGATGGCGATAAAAGGTCCGTTTTTACGTATACTGTGATTATGGATCGCCTGTGCGAACATTTCTTTTCCAGTACCGCTTTCGCCTTCAATCATCACGCGGGAATCGTGTCTGGAAGCCTTTCGCGCCATTTCGACGGCATTTTTCATTGAGTCAGACTTCCTGATAATCGCGTCAAAGGTATACTTTGCCATATATTTGATTTTTTTCGCCAGCTGCTCTATTTCCTCAACCGTCGTGAAAATGAGTACTTTTCCAGTTTCCTGACCGTTGTTTCCGACGATGCCGCGGTATGCAAACAAGCATTTATAGCTTCTGTCATTTCCCTTAAGTACGATTTCCCCTTCATGGTAAACGTTGTGTTCTGTGTTAAACATCTCTTTGAGATCCGGTATCGTTTCAATTACATCGTAAACATTCCTGCCGACAATATCTGTTTCTTCCTTGCCGATCAAGCTGCGCATTTGTTTGTTTACCTGCATGATTTTATCCTTGGCAAGATAGACGACACCGTCGGTCACGGTCTCCAGCGTCGTCCTGAGCTGGCTGTTGCTCGCCTCGATCTGTTCGTTTACCTTGTGAATATAAAGCTCGTTCTCTATGGCCTTTGCTGCCGAGGATACCAGCGCCAGAGTATGAAAATGAACAAGCTCATATCTGCCGATGACACTTAAAACTCCTAAGACCTTCCCGTCCTCCTGCTTGATCGGCGCCGACGAACCTGCCCACCTGTGAAAGATTTGCACATAATGTTCCGCGCCGGCAACCTGGATCGGTTTTCCGGTAAGTAAAGCGATTCCGATGCTGTTGGTTCCCGCAACCGACTCCAGACGATTCGCACCGGGGAAGGAGTTTGTTTTTTCACAGATCTCCAACGTGTCCTCATCACAAAAGCTTCGAAGCGTATAACCTTCCGCATCACTGAAATCCACCCGGAAACCAGAACCCTTTATCGTCTCATAGATGGAATCCATATAAGGCGTTACTACAGACATCAGCAGCTTGTTTTTTTCCAGCCTTTTATTGATATCCTCTTTGCTGATGATCGGAATTTTGTTATTGGAAAGGGGATCCATACCCAACGCATAGCAACGTTGCCAGGATTCACATACCTCCGGCCTGATCACCGAGGTGTTGATCTCCTGATGTTTGACAAATTTGATCCAAGCATTTTCAAATGCCAGCAGTTCAGGGTTGTACGCATAAAAATATGGATTTAAAGTGCTCATTATAAACCTGCCTTAAAAATAAGTTTCAATTACATAAGAATATCTTCTGAATAGAATTTTGAAAACAGTTCCGTGATCTCGTAAATTCTTTTGACCTCTTCCGGTTTCAATCGGATGTCGTAATAGATCGGAGGCATTTTAACCCAAATAAAGGCCCCCGGATAAGGTTTTATGATGATGTCCATTTCCTGCTCATCCTTCCGGTATTCCATGGTCAAGCCCTGCAGGTCAAAATCTTTCAATAAAGAAAACATCTTTCCGATCAATTCTGTATTTTTATTAAGCTCGTCGACCAATTCCCTTGAATCCTGATCCCGCGCCTTCAGCGAGATTTTCTCAACCTTCACCTTGCCGCTCATGTTTAATTTGGCCTTCCAGCTTTTTTTCATCGTTACATTGCGAACTGTAATTTTTATGATTGTTGAAAATGTTTTTGTCAATAACTTGGAATAGTCTTCATAATAGACTTGCACCAATGTGTCGTCATTGAAATCAAAGCAGTAGCGGGAACCATCTCTTTCATAGCTTCCAAAGTGTTTTTCAAACAAACCCAGATGATCCTTCATCATTCGGTCCGCTCTTGTCGTCACATTTTTCGGGTCCAGCATCTTTCCCATGGCAATTCCTCCGTTAGTATCACAGTTCAATTGTATTTTAACATGCGAGCTGCGCCGAAGCATGTTTCAATGATTCCTTCCTTGCGGCAACGGCTTCGCCTCCGACTCGCTTCGCTCACTGCTGTCCATTTTTCCATTGCAGCTAAAGCTGCGGAAAAATGGCAACGCCGTTTCAATCGATGGAATCATTATAACATACAAGCGGTGGCCCGCCCTATGATTTTGAATAAAGAAAACAGGAAAACCGGATCTGAACGAGACCCGATTTTCCCATTTTGTTTTTATGCGTAAGCCTTTTGGAATATCTTTAAAAAGTCTTCTTTTCTGATCTTTCTCGGATTGCTGTCCGTCGATACGTTTACCTCCGATTTTGCCGAAAGCTCTTCAAAATCCTCCGCCCTGGCACCGATTCCCTTCAGGGTAGGAATATTCAAATCTTCGTTCAGTTTTAAGACGGCAGTCACAGCCTTGTAAGCGGCATCTCTTTCCGAAATGTCAGAAATGCGTTCTCCCATCGCCTCTGCTATTTTGGCGAATTTCGCCGTGCTGGCCACATAGTTGTATTCCATCACATAGGGCAGCATGACCGCATTTGCTATCCCATGGGGAGTATCATACAAACCGCCAAGGGCTTCTGCCATGGCATGGACAGCGGCGATATCGGAATTTCCAAAACAGATTCCGGCGATGAGGCTGCCCAGCAGCATTTTCGCCTTAGCGTCCCTGTCGTCGGCGTAAACCGCATTTCGGATGTTCTCCGCTAAATATTTTATCGCATAGATTCCGCAAGCGTCTGTTATCGGTTCCGACAGTTTGCAGGTATATCCCTCGATGGCATGGGTGAGTGCATCCATTCCTGTGGAAGCGACGATGGCCGGCGGCAAGCTTGTCACAAGATCAGGATCTACGAGAGCAACCTTCGGTGCGATCATTGTTGATCCTACGCTCATCTTAAAATGCCGTTTCGTATCGGTGATCACCGACCAGAAAGTCACTTCGCTTCCGGTGCCTACGGTGGTAGGTATTGCAATTACAGGCGCCGTTTCTTTTCTGATTTGATCCAGTCCCTCATAATCGCCGATTGTCCCTCCGTTGGTCAATAAAATCGAAACGCCTTTTGCCACATCCATGGAGCTCCCGCCGCCAATGGCGACCAGGATATCCGTTCCCTTGGCTTTGGCTGTTTCATAGGCTTTTTGCACCGTTGTATCTCTGGGATTTGGTTCGACTTCATCAAAGATGGTCAAGCTGCCCTTTATTTCATCGCTCAAATGACTGATTACTTTATCTACAATGCCTGCCTGAATAAGGCCTTTATCTGTAACAATCATTACAGAATTTTTCCCTAATGCCTTTATTTCATTTCCAAGCTCTTCCGATATTCCGAAACCGAACCGAATCTTAGTCGGTAATATAAAATCAAATGCATTTAATTCACTCATTATTATGCCTCCTTCGCAATCATGATGAAAAGCAGTGAACCGGCTGTTTGAGTTTACGCATCAAATTTTACCGGTATATGCGGCATTTCCTCAAACGGTACAGGCTCAAAGCATTTTTTCTTCATCACAAATTTAACCCAGACGATGGAATAAATCATGAACGCAATCATGAAGTAGCCCGCGCCAATGATTGCAGCGGAACCGGATGTCGCGATTGTATAGACACAAGTCGCGATACCAATGATCTGAGGCAGCGGATAGAGAGGAGACTTGAATGGACGATGCAGTTTTGGATATTTCTTTCGAAGTATGATCAGGTCCACCTGAACCATGATATAGGATACCAGCCAGGCGACGCAGGCAATATAAACGTAAGACATGATCACACTGATGTCGACATTGACAAACAGCGGGGTTGACAAACACGCAAACGCAATTATTATCGCGATCCACGGCGTCCGGAATCGAGGATGTAAATATGCGATAAACTTAGGGAGCATTCCATCTCTTGCCAATCCATACAGCATTCTCGGAACTGCAGCCATATGAGAGTCCGCAGAGCTGGCTCCGGCAAAGATCGTAGCAATTGCCAACAGAACAACTCCGGCCGATCCATACATCGCTTCCGCACCGACCAACTGAGGCACTCCCGATGTTGCGATTTCTTCAAGAGGAACATATTTTACCACTGCCATTCCAAACAGCATATCGCAGATAAAGATGACAATGACGCCCCAGATCATCGCTTTTGGGATATTCTTTTCCGGCTGAACGATTTCTTCCGTCATCGGGCATACATACTCAATGCCTATATAGAGCCAAATTCCTCCTACCATTGCAGATGCCACCGTTCCCCAGCCATATGGATTGAATACAACAGGAATTTGTTCCGCGGTGGTTCCGATCTGCAGCAGTCCGCCAAGTCCAAGAACAAAAAGTACGGACATCATGCCGATGGTCAGTATGACCTGGGATTTGCCTAAAAACTCTACACCAAGAAAGTTAATAATAAGGAATAATAATAGCATACCAAAGGCAAAGGGCTTCACAGGAATGCCCCAGACATATTCCGCACACATGCCGGAAATAATTGACTCACATGCGCCGCCTGCGGAGATCAGAACGATATAACCGGTCAATACTCCGAAGATCGACATGCTTCTTCCCATTGCAGGCATTGTATAATCAGCGATCATACCAGCTCCGGGTATCGCTGTTGCCAATTCCGCATAGGACATTACGATAAAGATAACTGCAACCCCCGCGATCGCAGCCGGGATGATAAATGCAGGTCCGACGTTGCCAAAGGAGTTTGTCAAAGAAACCATTGTCGTTGCTGCAACTACGAGACCTACTGCCACACCAAAGGATTGCCAAAAGCCTAGAGCTCTTTTTAGTGTTACTTGTGCTTGTTCCATACCTTTTTTCCCTCCATTTTTAAAAGATTTTGTTATCTTATGTAAGTGCAAAAGCCATGCCACCGCAAATCCGGTGAAAGCACACTTAATTTACGTGTTTTCAAGGGTAACGTCATTTTAAACAGGAAATCGGCATAGAAAAACGTCTGGTTTACACACACTAATTCTTGCTGACACCTTTTTGTTTTTCGGCAATTGTCTGAAATGACGACAGTATAAAATAAAAGCGTCTGATTATCAGACGCTTTTTCTAGGGCGGGAGGCCATTTCATTGGATTAAGCATACCTTGTTATTGCGTCCATTATTTCTTCTACCGCATTGCAGGCATCCGTAAAGCTAATACCATTCGCATAATCAAAATCTTTCTGATAATTTAGCCACCTTTGCTGCATAGCGTCACTGCTTGTTATTCCGGCAAGGATCATCTTATAATTCCTTATAACCTCTGTTGAATTTCTTTTTTCCGAAGTGGCTGCAACTGCAGTTCTTAAGGACTCAAAATCAATATTATTACTTTGAAGTTTATGTAACACAAATATATCATAAAAATCTCTTGGCCTTGTGCTTTGGTCACCTCTTGAAATTACTGTTTCCAGCTTTTCAGCCAAAACTGTTTCTAAATTATACGCTAATACTTTTATCGTTCTGTCTTCCAGTAACAATTTAAACTCATACAAGATTTCTTTGGGGGTGATCTTATCTCCTGTGGTAATGTCTAACTTTAAAGGTACTGACATTGGAGAGTAATTTGCCGTCACTGAAATCCTATAGCCAAGATAATCATCTCCTTCACGAATTTCTTCAACTTTTATAAAAGAAAAGCTCACTTCATCATTTAACTCAATTTTACAGATATCAAGAAACATTTGTTTTATTGATTCTTCTGATACCGGAAATCCTTTGATCGTTGCATCCATATCCATAGTAGCTCTTGTATCCAGGCCAACCATGGCAGCAATAAGAAATCCACCTTTTAATATGAAATGATCATGATACTTTGAAATTGATATCCGCTCAAGAAGCCTTTCTAACATATAGTTCTGCAACATCAGCTGAGCAGAAATGCTTTTTTCTCTTGATAATTTCTTAATCAATGCTTTTAATTGCACTGCGGTTTTCATATCAGCACCTCCAAATATGATTGAATCTTTTTATCGACCCTCAGCTTTTTGGCATACTCTGATAATAAAGGAATATTTCTTTTATTACTTTTTGCATAGCGTTTGAACGCTTCTGAGACAACTTGAATATCTGTATTGCTATGTCCCCGTAAAATATCGCACAAAGTTCTTTCAATCCCATAAGCTTTAACCGAATTACCAGAAGGAGTCAATACGGTAGTAACTCCCAAAGAGTACAATTCTTTTTTAACACGTACATATTTTACGTTTTCATCCTTTAGCGTTGTAGTATTATAACTTAATGGAAACGTCATCTGAAATCGTTTCGGTGTTCTGTCGGTTAAATCATACAAAAAAAGTGCAGTTTCTCCTGAAAAAATCCCTTTTTTATATCTTACTTGCAAGTTATAAAACTCATCATCCCACACTGCTGTTAAAATGTACACCCCTCTGGCAGAACGCTCTAAAATTCCTTTATCTACAAGATATTTCAAGCTGCCGCGAGAAATCTCTGCCTTCGTAACCTCTGCGGTTGTTATTGTTCCATTGTTGCTTTTTACCATTTCCATAATGATTTCTGAATTTGACATCCCGAACCTTCTCCCTAAATAAATTTGACTTTCTTGCACACTATTTTATAAAAAGTGTGCAAGAAAGTCAAATAAAATCCGACAGATTAAATGAAATTCATAATTAAAAACTAACATATTCGGTAACCTATTCTGATTTTCTCATAATAAAACTCAGATGTCTTCCGCAGATTTTGTCCCGTCGGTGAGAATAGCAATCGGAGCCGGTATAGGTGCACGTCCGATCGACGGATATGTTTTCGGCTGGAACTCCCTGCAGCTCGCACTGCCTCTTCACCACAAGCTGGTTGTCGATGTGGTACTTTCGAGTCTGATCGTTGAAATATATGAATTCCTCCGCATAGCCGAGAGCTTTGAACCGGTCACAAACATCCTGATCGGCTTCGAATTTTTCCTGGCTGATGGCCGGACCGATGAAGACGTGAATATCTTTAGGATCACAGTTCTCAACTTGTATGAGATGCTTCAAAACCTTCGGCGTGATTTCTTGAACTGTGCCTTGCCAGCCGGAATGGATCACTCCGATGAGTCCGGTCACTTCGCTATATAAAATCAGCGGAACACAGTCGGCGGTAAAGCAGCATAATAAAAGGTTCGGCTCATAGGTATATAAGGCGTCGGTATTCTGGATGGCGGTATCCATGGTGTCTGAGCCCCGTCCTTTGTCAACAAGGGTTACCTTATGGAAATTCGCGCTGTGCGATTGCCAGGCGCAGACGAAATCATCCAGACCGCAGTTTAAGAAAGCCGCTAAGCTCCTGCGGTTTTCTATTATATTTTCCGTATTGTCGCAGGCATGGAGAGCCATATTGTTGGATTCCGGCTCGGCTGGGTCTTTTAGGGTCATGCCTGCGATGAAGTGGTCGGGGGTGGGGTAAAGGTTGGTGTTCATAGATTTTGTTATCCCTAAACTTATTTATTGATTCTTGAGCAAACAGTAGCTTTCTACTTGTCATATCAATCATCAAAATGCATAATTTAATATTTTATTTTCTGTTTTTTAGTGAATTTTTGTTATAATGCCCTCGTTATCCCCTCATATTGTATGTAAATCCATCATGCACCGATAAAAATATTGTTATTATGCCATTCCAGATATTCTTTTGCAGGCATATCTTCCAAGCGCTCTGGCAAGATTAAAAGTTTTTTACCATGATAAGCATAATACTCTTTTCCATTCCCATAATCCTCTTTTAATCGCCTGCTGACTTCAATATTATACTTGTAATCAACAGTTATGTATCCTCTGTCGAATAGGGTGTGTATGTCTTGTCTTAATAGCAGACCATTGTTAATCAGATGTGGCCCTAGTTCTGAATATGGCTTTATATGCGCAGCGTCAAGTACCGGTAACGTCTTCTCTCCAGTAATCGCACATCTTCTATGATAGGTCTCTGTAACCAAAACTCTGAAGGCTCCTTGTCCAAGTCTAGGTTCAAATGTTTGTTCAGCTCCATATCTTTGCATTTCATTTTCCTCTGCTGCTGACACTGCATTCAGAATAGTCTGTTGCTGCAACCTTTTCTGAATCTGCATATATAGCTCAAGACCTATTTCAGTTTCTGTATTGTAAGTCTTTCCTTGTACTATGCTGCCTGACCAATCGCTAGGAATAGGAATCCAGTCGTTTCTCTCAAAATAAAAGACAGACGATAATATGATACAACCAATATTGGGATCAGGCTCAACCGCCCTACCTGTATTTCTATACTTGTATATTCTTTGCTTTAATTCAAAGACACTCTTTACTCCGTTCTCAGTTCCAAATGCATCCCAAGCTAATGAAGATGGCAATATACAGTATCGTGTAAATATTCCACCACCAACTATATAGTTGTCTGGACTATGCAGCTTAAATAGAAATAAGTCTCCCGGACTAATTGCCTTAAATGTTGTGTTTCCACCTGGTTTCCAAAAGTTAACCTCGTCACATTTTTCAGCCTTTAAAAGGTTGTACCAATCTTTATCTGTAACGCCCACATACATCCTCATTTGGTGTACCTCTTCCTATAATTCGGTATACTTTTTTGCAATTCCAAAGCACTTACTTATTGGGTATTTTTGTTCATTCTTCTCTATTTTTTTAAGTATTACCTCTTCAATGTCTAGTCCTAATGAATCACATAAATCAAACAGATATATTCCTACATCTGCTATTTCGTCCCCCACTGCATCTAAAGAATCCGAATTGATCATTTCCATGATTTCCTCATCACTTTTCCATTGAAAGCATTCCATTAGTTCACCCATCTCAGCTCCTAACGAAATCAGCAAATTTTTAGGAGTATGGAATTGTTTCCAGTTACGCTCATCTCTAAAAAGGAGAGCCTTCTTTACTAAATCACTTATTTCCATGAGATCCTCCGATAATGTAATTACTTCTATTAAAGCTGTAATCCATTCAATAACTCTTTCAGTTTCTTAATTTCATCAGCCGACAGAGTCATTCCCTTACCCATTTTTTCATGGGCTGGATCCCACTCTCTAAGATCATACTTTGGCTCTTTATCATTCCAGCTGACCAAGTTAAGCTCTTTTGACCAGCCTTTTGACGATTCTGAAAGCACGCCGATATTTTCTTTGATTTCGAATTTTATTTCTGCCATTTTGGTCTCCTTTTTATTCTTCAAGATAACGATCCATGATAAAACTGTTCAGCTCATCCTTAGTAACACGCCAATTAGGTAAAAACCTGTCCATGTATCCTAAAAAGGCTGAAGAGTGGTTCTTTTCCAAGAGATGCACGAGTTCATGTACCACCACATATTCAAGACATTCAATTGGTTTCTTTGCAAGCTGTAGGTTGATCCAGATGCGCTTATCTTTTGTATTGCACGTGCCCCACTTGGTGAGCATATTTTTCACGCCAACAGTATTTGCTTTAACACCAATGATTACTTCCCATTTTTGAACAAACTCCGGAAGTTTTGCTTTGAGTTGTGCTCTATACCATTCTGTCATGACGTTTTCTCGCTGCTGTGGCGTACTCGCTTCGCGAACAGTTAAAATAAGTCTGTTGGATTTGATCTCGACATTATTAGCGGTCTTGGAATATCTTATCTCTAGACGATATCTCCGTCCCCATACATAATGACTCTCACCGGAAATATACTCTCGTTCTGTTTGTCTTGGCTGTTTTTCAAATTTTACGATTTGTTTTTTTATCCAACCTATTTTAGTAATAGCAAAGAGTTGTATAGCCTCATCCTTGGCATTAATTGGAGCAGATATTCGCACTTTACCCATTGGTGGCAAGACGGAGAGGTGCATGTTCTTAATATTCTTTTTGATGACTTCAATTTCAATATCAGTAACCACTATTTTACTTACCATAATACTCGCCTTGCTCTTTTACAATATTGAAAATGGTATCCACTGCTTCATCATCGTGAGTTACCTCATAGATTCCACGCTGAATAACCTTTTCTTTTGCCTTGTCTCCGAGCCATTTGTCTGGTTTAACTGCAATGATTTTTTCATGTAATGTCAGAATCAGTTCTTCATCGTTGGTCACATTGTCATAAAGGGCTCTGAGAGCTGGTGATCTTTTGATTTTATCCGGATATCCGGAATACTCTTCCGGCCTTTCAACCTTTCTAGTGAGCTCAACAATTTTCTCCAGGTACTTTTTATAGTCGGCCTTGTAGGTTTTTCTTTCCTCTATGATCTTCATCAGAAGTTCTGACATTTTCTCGTAGTACAAAGGATTGGTTCCACTCTTTTCAATTATTTTTCTACGGACATTATTCTCAATGACTTCAGCAGCAGCTTCCTTGTTCTTTTTTATACCCTCCGGCATTGCGTCAACAAAGTCCACTCCGCGCTCGACAATCAAATCGATCAGCGTCATATCATCAAAGGCTGATATCTTTTCGCTCTCACCTGCACTGATATAGTTGTCTATAAGATGGCGCATGTCGGCTTCGTATTTTTTCAGATCAATATAATCACCACTGGCAAGCTTGATTTCATCTCTAATTTTTTGGAAATAGATCACCTCTGCTTTAATGTCCTCTATTTGTTTCGCTGTAAAATCCAATTCCTCTAGATTTCCAACTACATCGGCAAAAGCTCGAAGAAGAGAGGCTGTAAACTTATAAAGTGCTAACCTTTTAGGTTCATTCTCTTCAAGTTCATTCAAATCTCCATCGTTTTCAAAACAGAAATACTTAATGAATTCAAGGGTTGTTCGTGGCAACTTAACCGGTTCACAAAGTGCTCTCAAGCTTTCGAACAACTCCTCTAAATGTATTTTAGCTTCACTTACACGATTTTTAAGAAGACCAACAACATCCTCCACGTCAAAACCTTCAAAAGCCTCATTGGTATAATCCGCAACTGCCTTTTCCAGGCTTCTGAAAAGATCCATGTAGTCGATGATATATCCGTATTCCTTATCATCTCCATCAATACGGTTTACTCTGCAAATAGCCTGAAATAGACCATGATCACGCATGGATTTGTCAATATAGAGATAAGTAGCGCTTGGCGCATCAAATCCCGTCAGAAGCTTATCAACTACAATTAAAAGCTTCATTTGTGCCGGTTCTTTAACAAAGCGTTCTTTGACCTCTTTCTCAAAAGCTTCCACTTCTTTACCGTTTAGCATTTTTCGGTAAACCGCATATTTGAAACGGTTCTCTGTGTCTCTTGATTCACCCGTAGCCTCTCCTTTAATTTCTGAAATATCAGCAGAGTAAGAGGTTACAATAGCACACTTGGTAAAGCCATTGTCGGCGAACAGCTTGTAGTACTTGCAGGCTTCATAGATGCTGGCTGCCACCAAGAGGGCATTACCCCTATCATTATTGAGCCTGTCCTTGATTTCCATGTCAAAAATGATGTCTGAAACGATTTTAGATAGTCTTGCTTCAGAGCTATAGACTTCCTTCAACGTTCCCCAGCGTTTCTTTAGTTGTGCTTTTGAAAGATCCGTAAGTCCTTTTGTTTTAGTATCGAACCAAAGATCTATTTTACCTTGAGAAACCACTTCCTGAGGGATGTCCCTTGCTTCATATCTTAGATCCAGAACCACTCTGTCGGCAACTGCTTCCGTGTACTTATACGTATGGATATAGGTACCAAAAATCTCAATGCTGCTTTTGATGCCACGCTTTACCATTTCTTTTCTGCTTAGCAGTGGAGTTCCGGTAAAACCAATAAATATAGCATCCGGTAGAATCGTGCTCATTGCTTTATGTAGTTTCCCAGACTGGGTTCTATGACACTCATCTACAAAAATATAGAATTCTCCTTTGGGTTTAAAGTCTTGCGGAAGACTTGCCTGTAACTGTTCTATATAGCTGTTGTATGCCTTTTCTTCATCATCATTATTGCGTCCAAACTTATGAACAAGAGAACAGATAACTCTTGGCGTCGTGGCATTAAGCTTGTCAATTAAATCAGCACTACTCTTTGTGCGGTATATTTCATCACCAACGCCATCTGCGCCAAAGACCTTATTCTCTATTTGATCATCCAGTTCTTCCCTGTCAGTAACAATCAATACCCTAGCATTCGGACTATTTTCCTTGATCCACCTTGACAGCCATACCATTGTCAAACTCTTCCCACTACCCTGGGTATGCCAAATGATCCCGCCTTCTTTGGCTTTGATCCTCTGTCTCGCAGCAAGAACGCCAAAATATTGATTATGCCTGCACATTTTTTTTGAACCGCTATCAAAAACGATGAAGTTATAGATAATATCTAAAAGGCGTTCCTTCTGGCAAATACCGATTATATATCGGTCCATTTTATAGCCTTCAGATTCACTCTGTGTCCGAATAAACTGAGATAAAGTATCTGTCGCTTTCTCATCTTCTTTCCATTCAATAAATTGCTTCTCAGGGGTCTCAATAACACCTATACGCAATCCTTCGGTATCATTTCCTGCCATCACCAATTGTATGGTTGAGAAAAATGATTTAATGAAATCGTTGGTCTGGTTATCTAAATTCTGCCTGATGCCCTCGGATACGGACACAATACTACGTTTTAATTCAATCACACAAACAGCAATACCATTGATATAAAGGACGATATCCGGGCGTTTTGTATGCTCACCTCTAATTGTCACTTCTTTGGCAATATAGAAATTGTTCTTATGCGGTTCTGCCCAATTAATGAATTTAACCACCTGATTGTGAACGCTGACATGTTCCTTTACTGATGCTCCATAACGGAGAAGTGAATAAACCTCTTTATTAGCATAGTAAAGGTCTGGTTTTTTAGCCGCATCCATAAGAGAATTTATAGCACGACGAACAAGCTCGTCGGAGTAGCCTTGTGCCAAAAGGTACTCCTTGAGCTTTGCTTCATCAATATTTGTGTTTTCCTGCTCATGTAAGTTGCCAATATATGAGTACTTCAATTTGTCACGAATGAGCTCCACTATGCGGTTTTGCGTCACTCGTTCTCTTTCACCCACTCCACTCATTATACAACCTCCCCTAACAGTCTTATTCTACCCGTCAGTAGCTCCTGCATCATTCCTTGTTTGATATCTTTGTATTTATTTAGCTTTATTTCAAGCTGTTCAATTTCAGCATCCATATCGGATAGGATTATTGCAATTGCATTTTGTTCTTCTAATGTCAGAGGTATTGTCAATTCTAGTTCGTTTACTTCAATTGAATTAACTGAATCAAAAGTGGATCCTTTGGATAAAGCACTCCAATTGTTTTCAATAAAAATCAAGTAATGATATAGGTACTCATTTGTATATTTTATAGAGCATACCCCTCTTCCAAGACAACAGTCAAACATAGCTTTTCCAATAAACCCAACCGGTGCTCTTACCGTCATGATTATGTCACCTTTTTTTGCTCTCTTCGTTATTTGAGAAGTGTAATTTCTTACAATTGTTCTTCTCTCTTCAATATCTGCATTTCCCTGAACAAGTGGAATTCCAAAACGATTAGTATTATAAAACTTCGAATCTGGAGATTGTCCCATTGTAATTTCTGCAATTTCACCCATCTGGACTTTTTCCCACTCCCCACTAAATCCCCCAAGTCTTTTTTTACCTGTAAGTAGCTCCTGCATTGTCCCTTGCTTTATGTTTTTCTTTTTATCAATTAATTTGGTCAGCGAGCTGATAAGGGCATCAATATCAGACAGGGCTGTGGCTATGGCTTGTTGTTCTGGGAGTGAAGGGACAGGTATCACAAAAGTCGCATATTCATTGCCATTTATGCCAGGTTGACCACTTCTTGTTGAAGTCATTTTCACCCAATCCCAGAATCTTGCTGCTTCGACACACGCTTTGACATATCGCGGAATAGCAACTCCTTCATTAATTCTTGTTCTTATTAAAAATCCTGCATAAACAAGTTTTCCATCAGGTGGGTTGAATAGATACGATTTACCAGTGCTTGCACCAGTTCTAGCGAACACAATATCATTTTTTTGAAGTCTATATTTATCAGAGTCATTACAAATAACTGAAGATCTATTTTCTTTAATAAATCTTCCCTCCTCTGAGATATCTGTAATTCTAATATAAGCAGGTAATTTACTATCGTATGGAACAGCTGCGGCATTTATACCATACTTCGGTTTTTCTTCAAGACAATCACCTAGAATCCGTAAATCCCACTCCTCAGGTATAACCCCAATCTCTGTCTTTTTACAACCTTCTCTTATTTCCATGAGAATCCCATCCTTTCCAGATGAGCTTTCACCTTGGCTTCAATATCAGCAACCTCTTGCTCAATTTGCAGAATTGTTTCTTCATATCTTTCGACAAGCTCCACAATACGATTAGTCAAGCGGTGTGATATGGCTGAATAAATTGCATCGATACCTGCAAATATTGTACGACACCATTTTTCTACCACTACCAGGACTTTGATTTCTTCGAGGCTCAATTTCTCATATTGGTTATAGACAAGTTTATCTAGAGCAACGACTGAAGTCTTAATATCTGTATTAAATTTAGCTTCTTTTGTCATCAACTTTTCATATTGCAGTAGAATCTCAAACTCATCAGCAGTTTCTTTATCATGCTTAATTTCCTTCATTCTTTTTTGCAGATCGCCCTTGGTAATGCTACCCTTGTCATTGATGACATCAGCAAGCAAGCCTTCATCGCCGCTATGCTCTTCTTTCAACTCTTCCATTAAGCTTACTACTTCATCCCTATCGTTTTCCATTTGATCAATGGTACTCTTTTTGGTCTGGAAGAAGTGCTCGATAATCAAAGCTTTGGGTATCACTCTGCCTTCAAAGGATTTCATTTTTCCGGTTGTGGTGCCGTCCTTTTTCTTCACCATTTCACGTTCAATTTCTCGTCCGGATTCCCAGCCATCAAAGGCTATGGCATACAAATCGTCCTGCATTGTATCTTCCCAATAGCTCATGAGACACTGATATACATCATATTGGTCAACCAATGATATTTTGCTGTATTTAGTAAGAAGATCGTTTGAAATGTCATCGATAAATTGTTTGGGATGATCGCTTTTCTTAATCTCGTTGAGTTTCGTCCAGTTATTTGATTTCCATTCCTCGAAAGCACCTTTGATGTTATCTGCATACTCAATAAATTCACTATTACTGTAGATGACATTGCGAATAATATCCTTTTCCGTTTTAAGTTCAAGATACCCCTCTCGTCCATTGGTCTTGAATAGCTCAACTTGCAGGGATGGGAACACTTCCCAATATGAAGATAGTGCATCGATATCCTTTTCAGGAATGCCACCAGACAAATGAGAAGAGATATCCTGTAAATCCTCAACTTCACTGCTGTCGATATATCTTGGAATATTTAAATTATAATCATTGGCTTCAATTTCACTGTACGGGATCATTCTTGAGTATTTATTAATCTCTACAAAATTGTTAAAGCTGTCTACTACTTTATGAATATCCTGCTCACGAAGTCTGTTCTTATTACCATCCTTAACAAATCCCTTGCTGGCATCGATCATGAACAAGCCTTGTCTCGCTTGAGCATTTTCTTTATCGATGACGATAATGCAAGCTGGTATTCCAGTGCCGAAGAAGAGGTTAGCCGGAAGCCCAATAATCCCTTTGATGATTCTTTTGTCAATTATTTCTTTACGGATAACCGCCTCAGCATTACCTCTAAAGAGCACCCCATGAGGCAAAATAATGGCACCTTTACCCTTTTTGGGTTTTAGCGAATGAATAAAGTGAATCAACCAGGCATAATCACCATTCTTATCCGGTGGTGCCGCACTGTATATTTTAAAGCGTTCGTCGCTTTTGGGGTCAATACCATTACTCCACGATTTATAGGAAAATGGAGGATTCGCAACTGCAAAATCAAATCTTTCTATTCTATCTCCCTTTTTGAATTTTGGTGTCGAAAGTGTATTGGCGTTGGCAATTTTCCCTGTCGATTTATTATGAAGCACTAGATTCATCTTTGCCAGACCGGCAGTAGTTGTATCGTATTCCTGTCCATATATGGTAATGCCAGTTGGTGCTTCATCCGCTGCACGTATAAGAAGTGAGCCCGAACCACAAGCCGGATCATACAGGGTTTGGGATGCGACCGTGGCACCACTGATGCCAATGATATTAGACATGATTCTTGAAACCTCTGCAGGTGTATAGAACTGTC
The DNA here is from genome assembly GCA_964612345.1 of uncultured Oscillospiraceae bacterium. Classification (GTDB taxonomy): domain Bacteria; phylum Bacillota; class Clostridia; order Peptostreptococcales; family Anaerovoracaceae; genus Anoxybacterium. The sequence continues at coordinate 26,216 of CAZTEH010000001.1, forward strand.
CCTTACTCTTACCGCTCTGAGATGCAAAGTTTTTCATCAAGTATTCATATGCATCTCCTATAATATCATCGTTGCCTGCGCGATTCTTTCGGAAATCCAATGCTTCGTTTTGAAAGATGGAAACCAGATTGGTCAGTTTATCTACCTTGTCTTGTCCGCTACCCAGCTTGGCATCGTCGTCAAAATCTGCTACATCAATAATTCCAGTTAGACCATTTGCATCAGCAAGCTTACGGATAATCTTGTTCATCTTGTCGCCAATGTCGCTTTTACCTTTAACATCAATCATATCGTTAAAACTACCGCCTTCTGGAATCTCAATCTCCGCATAACGATCTCCCATAAAACGGTCGGTAACGTATTTAACGAACAACAAGGTTAATACATAATCTTTATATAATGAGGCATCCATTCCTCCTCTAAGTTCATCGCAGCTTTCCCACAAAGAACTATACAATTCACTCTTTTTTACAGCCATTTCATCCACCTCTTCAGCATTATTTATATGAACGCATTTCTTCTGTCAATGTATTACTAACGTTTTTCTTCTCGCAAAAATCCAGAATCAAAGCACGCGCCATACGGTTGGGAACCACTTTATTGTTCTCCCATCGATTCACCGTAGAAAAGCTGACATGCACTGCTTCTGCAAAATCAGTCTGGGTCATTTGAAGTTCTGCTCGTATCGCTTTTATCATTTCAGAGATTTCCATTTTGATCACACTCCCATAAGTCTCAGTATAGCATTGTCTATATCGCATTGTCTATACATCTTCTTTAATTTCTATGGCTGTTATACCTGATCCTTTGTCATCTCCAGGCAGCACTATGACTGATATCATTACATTTTGAGAATAAAAAACAACCGACAAAGCCACTTTGCTTCAACCGGTTACTTATTTTCTGTTTGTTCAACTTCACATTCAATATTCTTTCATCCAGAAGCTAAAACGCCAAACCATTTGGTCTGGCGAATATTACATGTTTACTTCAATTCATTTAATTGCTTAGCCAAACTATATGGAATTATTTGATTCGGAATTGTGTCTGTATAAGCTTTTTCCTTATGCATATAATCTATAATTTCCTTAGATTTAAAACTCTTGAAGGTAGTAGTGACCAACTCGAGAACATTCAACTCTTCAATTAAAAAATCCGAAATACAAATATCTTTGTTCGGCAGGATTTTATAACTTATGTCGTCACATATTAACTCCTCCACAACTTTAACCGTTGGCAATGCGATTAGTGCATCATAAGCAATAGGCAAAGCACCAAGCGGCATATGCGTATAAACTAATCCTGTCATTGATTTACCATGCCTCCTAAAGAAGATTGCATCAGCATACCATAAAAGTTTCATTAGTTTAACCTTATAAAGATTATCAACAAATTGAGCAAAATAGCCTATAACATTTGCAACCTTATCGATGTCCAAAATTTTATATCCGTTTAGGTCATTCTCTTCCTCAAAATTAACGTATTGGCTGTTAATTTCTTGTTTTTTTAAATATATCGTTCCCACCTCTTCAACCTTGTTTGCAATGTTTTTGCGAAGTCGAGAATATTTTTCCAATGTAAATCTGTCTTTATGCTTATCAATACACTCCAATGCAAACATTGGATTTTTATAAACCATCCGCATTATATTATCATAAGTTTCATCTTGTATAGTTTTGCTTTCATACCTTGTGACTGTAACGTCTCCCCAACCGAGCAGCGCAGAAAAATCACTTTGTGATAACCCATAGTAACTTCTAATATTTAAAATTTCATCAGAAGTGAGCAAACCTTTTTTTTGACGGTATGCATCCCTTGCTCTTAATAAATTCTTATCCATTAAGCCTGCCGGAACAAATTCATTCTCTTCTTCATCGCTTAATCGGCACAAAAAATAAACCTCTTCATGTTCGACCGTTTCATCTTTTACGATGGATTGAGTTGGTCTTTTCCTTTGTTCTAATGAATGGACTTTATTACAAATTGGGCAATCCGTTTCTATTGTCCTTATCAAATAGTCTTTGTTCATATTTATCACGTCGTTCTCGGGCGAAATTACTTTCAAATTCATACCTTTACCTCATGTAACAATATTATATGCTATCAGTTGATAGTTTGCAATTGATATTTTGTGCTTTTGATAATTATATATATTTAATTTCTATGGTTATACGCTTCCTCCAGCGCCGCCTTCAGACTCTCAAGATTCACCGGTTTGGCCAGGTGCTGCCGGAAGCCGGCTTTTCTGGAGCGCTCGAAGTCCTCCGGCTGGGCATAGCCGGACAGGGCGATCAGATAGGTGTTCTTTAATTGATCGTCATTTTGAAATGCTTCTGCGATTTCATATCCGCTCATTCCGGGCAGGCCGATGTCGCTGAGCAAGACATCGGGCAGATGGTGCTTTGCCTTTCGGATCCCTTCCGGTCCATTCAGGGCAACGATCACATCGTGTCCAAGATGGCTCAGCAGTTCCGACAGGATCTCTGCAAGATCCGGGATATCCTCTATGATCAGAATCTTTAAGGAATGGAATTCCTTTGCTTCCGTTTCATTTTTCTTTTCTGCTATCGTTTCCTCGTTATATTTTTGTACCGGCAGATGAATGATAAACTGTGATCCTTTTTCGATTCCGTCACTGAACACCTTTACGCTGCCGTTGTGCATCTCGATAATACCTTTGACGATCGGAAGCCCAAGCCCCAGGCCGCCATAGCTGTGGGCCAGGGAAGAGTCAGCTTGTTCAAACGGTACAAAAAGACGTGTGAGAAAGGAAGGATCAATACCCAAACCGGTATCTTGTACCATGATGATGGCTTGTCTCTCATTTTCACGGTCAAAATTCACTGAAATCCTGGCTTTGTCCCCGGCCTTCGTGAATTTAGCGGCATTATGCAGCAAATTGCCGATCGCCTGAGTAAGACGCGCCGGATCTGCTTCCATCCATATATAGTCAGGGTTGAGCTCAAAGTCCAGCTTAACCCCCTTATCGGCAAATTGAGAATAAAAATCGGTAGCGACATGATAAACGATTTCATTCAGGTCGATCCACTGCTTTTTTAATTCAATCTTATTCTGTGTAATGCGGGTCACATCAAGTAAATCATCTACCAGGCGGGATAACTGTTCGGTTTGCCGCTCCATGATGCTGTGTGCCTTTTCTGCCTGCGCACTGCCGGGAGCTGCATCCTTTATAAGGGTAAGTCCCATTGAAATTGCAGATAATGGATTTCTTAATTCATGCGACAGCGTATTGATAAACGTATTTCTTCTTTCATCCGCCAGTTCCAGCTTTTCCACCAGGGTTTCCAGATGCTCCTGACTTTTTTTAAAATTTTCTTCGATTATTTTACGTTCGGTTATATTGTTTGCGATACCAAACCATTCAATGATCGTTCCATTGCTGTCAAGCAGCGGCACTGCACGGGAATAAACCCATCCTATGCTTCCGTCTGCGAAATATACTTTATGCTCCGTTTCCAATATGTTTTTCTCACGGATCGCCTGATCGATCGCCTCTGTCAGCTTGGGATGCTCTTCGGAAGGTACATAATCCTGTATCCACGTTGGATTTGGATTATGCGTGTTTCTGACAAAACCGTAGCCGCTCAGCACCGACATTTCACTGCAATCACCACTCATGTGATAAACCATTTCAGAAGTAGCCAAGGTTAGGGCTCTGAAGCGCGCCTCTCTTTCCGCCGTCTCCATTTCTGATTTCTTTTTATCAGAAATATTGATGTTCATACCGACCCATTTTGTGACCGTTCCATTCTGATCACGGATGGGTATTGCCAGCACATTCAGCCAGTGCCATTCTCCGTCCGGACCTTTCATGCGGAATTCCATGTTCAGATTTTCACCGGTGCTATGAGCTTCATGCCATTGTTCTTCTGTATGTCGGCGGTCATCGGGATGAATTGCGTTTATCAGGTAGCTCATAAACCGTCCTTCTTTGATCCGCTCTGTATAATCCTGCCAGGATGATACGGCGGTTGTAAAGTTACCGGCCTCATCGGTTTCCCAGAAAGCTTGCGCATAGGATTCCAGCAGCAACCGCATTCGTTCTTCATTGCCGGTCAGTGTTTCCTGTTCCCGCTTTTGGACCGTGATATCCCTCCAATATATTGCAATGCCGCCTTGAGCAGGGAATATGACAATGTGATACCATGCCTCCGAATTGAAACTTTTCATTTCGATCCGCTGCGCTGAGTGATTTTCCATAACACTCCGGCTAACGGGTTCAAAAGTGGAACCGACAAGTGCCGGGTATTCTTCCCAGATTACTTTTCCCGTCAGTTCCTCAGGTTTCCGTTTGAGAAATTCCAAAGTGATTCGATTAATGAACGTGAACCGCCAATTACTGTCCAGACAGAAGAATCCATCTTCATGTGGTACCCCTACTGTATCCGTCATCTTAATTTCCCTTCCCCAACACCTTTTCAACAAACAGTTCTGCGATCTCTTTATCAAACTGTGTCCCTGCATTCCGTCTGATCTCGAAAGCCGCTTCTTCATCGCTAAGCTTCTCACGATAGCTGCTCTCATTGGTCATGGCATCAAAGGTGTCGGCAATGGCTATGATCCTGGACTGGATTGGAATTTCATCGGCAGCGGCCTTGCTTGGGTAACCCGTTCCGTCCATCCTTTCGTGGTGATTAAGCACAGATTCGGCAATGGATGAATATTTGCTGACCGCTCGTAACAATTGATAACCGATTTCAGGATGGCGTTCCATTTCCGTTCTTTCTGTTTCTGTAAAGCTTCCGCTTTTATTCTGGAGTCCGTTACGAAGACCGATATAGCCTATATTGTGCAGCACGCCTGCAAGTCTCATCTCTCTGATATGCTCAGAATCCATTCCCATCGCTTTTGCGGTTGCTGCGCAAAGCCTGCTTACTCTTTTCGCGTGAAGCTTTTCTCTCTTATTCTTATGGAACAGCGTCTTGGCGATCAGTTTGATCGTGTCCTGCCTCATGGCGGCGCTTTCCGTCAATTTGTGCCGGTACATAAGGTCTTCCGCATTGATATAGGTTTTGCTGATCTCCTCTGTGCTCTTTTTCTTCGTATCCCATCCAAAGGAAACGGAGCACACAACCGGATGACTTTTTTCCTCCGAGATTGCGGCGTTGATCCGGTCCACCAGTTTCTCCGCCTGATCCGAACTGGTTTGGGGGAGCAGCATGACGAATTCATCCCCACCGATTCTTGCGATAATGTCGTCGGCTCTGCAATGTTTCTTAATGGTATCCGCAATATATTTCAAAAGCCGGTCACCCGCCAGATGGCCGAAGGCGTCGTTGGTAAGCTTCAGGCCGTTGACATCGGCCATTACCAATGTGATTGGAAGATTCCGTTCCGTATCGATCCTTCGGAGCTCCTCTACATAAAATCTTCGGTTGTACAAACCGGTCAGCTGGTCATAGTAGCTCAGATAAAGAATTTCCTCTTCTGCCTGCTTTTTTTGGGTGACATCCGTAATAAAGCCTTCGCTTCCGATTACGTTATGCTCCGTATCGTACACCCTTTGGGATTGTTCCATGACCCACTTGGTTTCCCCCGATTTTGTGATGATCGGATATTCGTCGGTTGAAATGGTATTCTCCGCATCCTCGGAATCCCATTTCCCGATCAGTGCACTTCGATACTCCGGATGGATCAGATCATTATAGGAAGGCTTCATGGAAAGCAGTTCCTCCGCCGTGTAACCCGTTAAATCGTAGCAGCTGTCGGATATAAAGGTCACCGTATAAATGGCATCATTGGCGCAGCGAAAAGCAACCCCCGGCATATTTGACAGGAGGATCGATTTATCTCGTTCACTTTCCGCAAGCTCATCGATGGCTTTTTTGCGTTGGGTGATGTTTCTGGAAAATCCTGTGATACCGATCAATTTTCCGGTGTCATCAAAGACGGGTTGTTTATATTCTTCAAAAATTTTATTGTCAAAATCCACTTCGAAAAATTTAAGCTCCACTCCCTCAATGGCCGCACGGTCGCTTACAGCAAACGCTTCTGCGGCCGCCGCCGGATAGAGCTCAAAGTTATTCTTTCCTACGATTTCTTCCTTTGGCTTTCCAAAGTATTCTTCTATATTTTTATTTACGATCAGATAATTGCAATTGATATCTTTATACCAGACTTCAAAAGGCAGATTATCAATGATCGCTTCCAAGCGGGAGATATGAAGCAGCAATTCTTCCTCAGTTTTTTTCATAAACCAATTCCCTCTCAAGCAAAGAATTTAAGGATTAGTACGACTTTATTCTACTCCGTTTTTCGACGGTTTTCAACATGGATTGCGGCGTATTTTATCACTTTACATTTTTAGGGTTCATTAAGCCTCAAATAATAATTTTCGAGTTGTATAAATTAACACAGAATTAACCACTTATGACTTGAAAACACTTCACTGCACCTGTATGATTATACTGTAAATGCTATTATTTTATTTAATGTTCAGTGAGACATCAAAGAATGCTGCCAAAGGCATGAAAACATATATTTATGCCTTTGGCGCGGCTTTCGCCGCGCGAATAAATCGCATTGCGATTTATTCAGCAGACATTATTTATTATAGGGGGAATTATGAATATCGATATGCTAGGCAAGCAAAAGAACATCGCTTTGATCGCCCACGATCACAGAAAGAAAGATCTCATTGAATGGGTCTTGAAAAATAAAGAACTGCTCGGCGGACATTTCCTGTGCGGAACAGGCACGACCGCCGCCATGATTTCACAAGAAACCGGACTTCCTGTCCGGCCTTACAAGAGCGGGCCTCTCGGCGGAGACCAGCAGATCGGCTCTCTCATTGCAGAAAGCAAGGTTAATTTTATGATATTTTTCTGGGATCCGCTTTCATCCCAGCCCCACGATCCGGATGTGAAAGCTCTGTTAAGAATCGCGGTACTGTACGATATTCCGGTAGCCATGAATCAGTCGACTGCGGATTATCTGCTGACATCGCCGCTGATGAACGAAGAGCACGAAAGACATATTATGACCAATCAGGATATCCCCAGATCAGGGTTGTAATCAAAAAGTGTATTTCCGTTCGCCTTGAAAGGCATGCCATGTGCCGGACAGAACCATTTTACCGGGATATGGGCTATTTCCTTGACCGACTCCAGCATGACTTCATTCTTCCAATTCCATGCCTTCGGATAAGGCCGTAATGTTCCGTTTTTGTTTTCAAGGATATCTCCTAAAAAAAGGACGTCCTGATACAGCAGGCAAACATGCCCCGGAGTGTGCCCCGGAGTTGGAATAATTTCGATATCGCTGACGCTTTCTCCCGGAATATATGGATTGATATTTTCCGGGACTTTTACTTTAAAGAGATACTTCAGATACTTTTTAAAACTGCTGCGGTCAATGTCACCGTAAATAATGGGAATATCCTCCCGGGATGCCCATACCTTCGCCCCGGTCAGTTGCTGGAGCAGAAACAAATTACCGATGTGGTCGATATCACTATGGGTGATCAGAATGTGCTTGATATCCGACAACTTGACGCCGATGGATTCTATTTCTTTCAGAATCCCTTTCCTCTTAAACGACAGTCCGGTATCGATCAGCACGGTTTCTTCCCCTATAATAAGATAAACGTAACTTCCTTTGGACGAATCCAGCATATAGATATTGTCATGCAGCTTCATTTCACAGACCCCTGCCTTTCTTGATCCTCTTTTTCCAATTCATCAATGCACTCATTGGCCCATTTGATCGACACTTCCAGATTCAAATACGCCCTGCGAAGGATAAATTTCCAATAGATCTCCTCGCCGTTGAATAGTTTCATATCGCGCACATATTGTTCGCCTATCTGCTGCAGACACTTTATTTCTTCCAGCAGATCTTGCTTTTCCTTTAAAAACCGCAGGAACTGCACGATCAATTCCTGCTTTGTCAAATTGGAACCGAAAAAAATCCTTAATGTAAATTCATCTCTTTTTTCTTTTGATAATTTGTCGGGGAAATTTGTTATCCAAGCCTTGAAGGCTTCTTTTCCTGTATCCGTAATGCTGTATATCCTTTTGTCAGGACGGTCGCTCTGTTTTTCGATTACGGATGTCAAATAGTCTTTCCCTTCGAGTGTGCCTAATTCCCTGTATATCTGGCTCAGACTGGCTGCCCAAAAGTTGTTGATCGATTCATCAAACATCTTTTTTAAGTGATATCCGGTCATCGGCTGATAGCTTAATAATCCTAAAATGCCGTATTGCAATGACATATGTGCATCTCCTTTTTCTGTTCGATCGGGTTTTTAATATATAACATGTTATATAATATTATACACGTTATATATTGTCAATGGTTTCCGAAAATATTACATACAATAATTCGCCGGTTTCCGGCGAATTATTTCTGTATCCAAAAAAGCAAGCTTTCGTATGCCATTCATTAGCTAGAGAACAGGCCCTCGATATACATCTCATTCGACAAACCGAAAATATAATCGGAAACATTCAGAGAAGACAAAGCCGCAGCCACTGCAGAGCGCTCATAAGTCAAGTGCTTCATTTTTTTCTTGAGTTCTTCCAAAGGCCGGGCTCCGAAAAAGTCGCCGTAGATTTGAATATCCTCTATCCTGCCATCCATCACGGCAAGGCCTATATCAAGTATGCCCATGCCGTAATTCAGCGCGTGCTGATAGGCAAATAGCGGCACCCTGCCATAAACCCACCCCCGATCGGAATACTTGTAATCAGCCAGCTTGTTTATCCCAGCGCGATCATATTCATTCATTTCATAAGGCTTTGCAGACGGAAACATTGCCAGAATTTCAGCGGTAATAAATGCAACAAATTCCTCGATGGTCAAAGGCTGACGCAGATAAGGACGAATGTTGCCAACCCTGCTTCTTACAGATTTTACGCTTTTATCGTTAAACTTCCTGGGATCTGCATTCAAAGCCTTGGAAAGCTGAGACACGTCTGAGTCGAAGAGTAATGTGCCATGAAGCAGAACTTTGTTTTTTGTATGATACTGAGCTGTGCCGGATATCTTCTTGTCATCGATCATCAAATCATTTCTGCCGGAAAACCTTGCATTTGCACCCAGCTTATGGAGTACCTGTATGATGGGCCGTGTATATTCCATAAATACCTCTCTGACGTCCTCTCCCTTATTTTTAGTGATGAATCCATAATTAAGATTGCCGTAATCGTGGTACACTGCGCCTCCACCTGACATTCTGCGCACGACATCGATATTGTTCTCACAGATATAGTTTTGATTGATTTCCGCATAGGTGTTCTGGTTATTGCCCACTACAATACAGGGTGAATTAATATAGAGGTAAAAAATGTCTTCCTCAAATTGTGACAGATAATACTCTTCACTTGCAATATTCTGATAGCATTTATTGAATGGACTGATAATAATTTTCATTTCCCTTTCCTTTCTTCAGTTTTTAGCGCATGCATCTCCAAGTGGGGCAAGTTGTGAATCGCTTGTCCCGAGGCATCCATTACCGCTTCACAGAATGCTTCAGAAAGCGTAGGATGTGCATGAATGGTTTCACCGATCTGTTCAATGGTCAGCTTATTTTTTATTGCAAGTACCCCTTCAGAAATAAGATCACTGGCATGAGGCCCTATGATGTGTACTCCCAGTATCCTATGCGTCGTTTTGTCCGCTATAATTTTGATAAATCCTTCCGTTTCCCCCATGGTCATTGCTTTTCCGTTGGCAGCAAATACAAATTTCCCTGTCAGATAGCCGACGCCCTTCTCCTTTGCCTTTTCTTCTGTCATTCCAACCGACGCAGCCTCAGGAAATGAAAATATGCAGGACGGTACGATTCCATAGTCTACAGCGGCATCATAACCATAAATCCCGTCTACGCACGCCTTTCCTTCCTCCGATGCTACATGAGCCAGCATCTGTCCGCCGATCACATCCCCGATTGCGTAGATTCCCTCGACTGATGTTTCATAATCGTTATTGACCTTAATGCCTTTTTTATCATGAGCTACGCCTGCCGCCTCCAGATTAAGCCCGTCGATATCAGGCGTTCTTCCTGCGGCCATCAGCAGGAGCTCGCAAAAGTATTCCTTGTTTCCATGCTCCGTCTCTGCAATGATTTGCAGGCCCTCTTCCTTTTCCTTAATTTCTATGATTTTAGTACCCGTATCTAGCTTCACTCTTTTCTTCTTTAGAAATATGCCAAGCCGTTTTGATACTTCTTCATCGAGCCCTTGTAAAATCTTTGGAGCACATTCTATGACGGTCACCTCCGTACCGAAGGATGCGAAAATACCCGCAAATTCAATGCCAATGACACCGCCGCCGCAAATCACCATGCTTTTAGGCACAGCATTCAAACTTAAGGCTTCCTCACTGGATATCACCTTTAGGGAATCCATGCCTGATACACGAATACCGGAAGGAACAGATCCTGTCGCTATGATGATATTGTCTGCTTTTATTGAGGTAATGTCAGCTTCCGCCGACACTACTTCAAGGGTTTTGGGATCCGTGAACCTTGCCTCCCCTTTTATGACCTCGATTTGACTGCTTCTCATAAGCTGATCGATCCCTGCACGCATCCTATCTACGACTTCATTTTTACGGCTTTGCACTCTCAGCATATCAAGGCTGAACTCGGACAGCTTTACACCGAAAGCTTCTCCCTGATGCAAGGCATTCAGAATTTCCGCACTCTTATATAAGGCTTTCGTGGGAATGCACCCTCTGTTCAGACAGGTGCCGCCCAGCTTGTCTTTTTCTATAATCACAGTACGAATTCCCAATTGAGCTGCTCTGATTGCGGCCACATATCCTCCGGGACCACCGCCGATAATAACCAAATTTCTTTTCATCCCCATCACCTCATTTTTCATTGCGGATATCCTTCTTCCATCTTAGTACTGGCGTCCTCGCTGCTGAAGCTTCGTCAAGACGGGAAATCACGGTGGTGTACGGAGCGCCTTTTACATAGTCCGGAGACCTTTCTGCCTCTACTGCAATGGCTCTCATGGCTTCTATGAATTCATCCATTGTTTCCAGGCTTTCGCATTCTGTGGGCTCCACCATGAGTGCCTCATGTACGATAAGCGGGAAGTATATGGTCGGCGGATGATAGCCGAAATCCAAAAGCCGTTTTGCAATATCCAGGGTGGAAACTCCCTTTCTCATCTGGTATTCTCCCGAAAATACGCATTCATGCATGCAGATCCTGTCATAAGGCAGAGAAAATAGAGCTTTCAGCTTCGCAGCGATGTAATTTGCGTTGAGAACAGCTGCTTCCGATGAGCTTTTTAACCCTTCGGCCCCCATGCTCATGATATAGGCATAGGCCTTCACCATTACATTGAAATTTCCATAGAATGCTTTCATTTTACCGATGGACAAGGGTCTGTCATAATCCAGATAATAGTTCTGATCTTCCTTATCAACGATTGGCAGGGGAAGAAACGGAATCAGCGGTTTCTTAACGCCAACCGGTCCCGAACCGGGTCCTCCTCCGCCGTGAGGTGTGCTGAAGGTTTTATGAAGGTTGACATGCACTACATCAAACCCCATATCTCCGGGTCTTGCAATTCCCATTACTGCGTTAAGATTCGCTCCGTCATAATACAGGAGTCCTCCTGCATCATGAACGATATCCGCAATTTCCAGTATATTTTTATCAAATAAGCCTAACGTGTTTGGATTGGTCAGCATCAGTCCGGCAACTTCATCATTCATGAGCTCTTTCAGGCAATTCAGATCCACGCCTCCGTCATCATTTGATTTTACCTCCACGATTTGAAAGCCGGCAACCGCTGACGAAGCAGGGTTCGTTCCGTGAGCAGAGTCAGGAATAATGATTTTTGTTCTGCGAAAATCCTTCCTGTTTCTGTGATAGGCTTTGATTATCATAAGACCGGCCAATTCCCCGTGTGCTCCCGCAGCAGGCTGCAGCGACACCTGATCCATTCCGGTGATTTCGGCTAACATCTCCGAAAGAGAATACATAAGCTCCAGGCAGCCTTGTACTGTGCTTTCTCTCTGATAAGGATGCACCTGATTGAAACCCTCAAAGCCTGCTGCCAATTCATTCACCTTCGGATTATACTTCATCGTACAACTCCCCAGTGGATAAAAACCGGTATCGACTCCGTGATTTCGCTGAGAAAGCTGCGTGAAATGTCTCACGGCGTCCAGCTCACTGACTTCAGGCAACTCGGGAGAGATCACCCGTAAGTGATCCAACCCTATCAAAACAGACAGATCCTGCCTCGGCACATCGCATTTCGGAAGAGAATATGCTTTCCGGCCCGGCTTGCTCATTTCAAAGATCAGAGATTTCTCTTTCATTTTATTCCGCCGCCTTTCTAACAAATTGATCAATTTCAGCTTTTGTCCGCTTCTCGGTGACGCTGATCAGCCAGCCGCCTTTGATGTCCGGATAATCCAATTCCAGGGAATACCCTCCGATGATTTTTTCTTTCAGCAGCTTATCATTCAATTCATCGATTGACCATTCACTTCTGACTGCAAATTCTTTAAAGAACGGTTTCTTGAATAAAGGCTTGAATTTCCCCGTACGTAACAATTGCTCATAGGTATAGTGGGCCTTTTGCACGGACAATTCCGCAGCCTCCTTCAGGCCTTCCTTTCCCAGAAACGTCAAATACATGGCGGCGGTCAGTGCATTAAGTCCTTGATTGGAGCAGATATTGGATGTGGCTTTTTCTCTGCGGATATGCTGCTCCCTTGTTTGCAGGGTTAGAACAAATCCTCTTCTTCCTTCCTTATCCTTCGTTTGACCGACGATTCTCCCCGGCATTTTACGCATCCATTTTTCTTTTGCTGCGAAAAAACCCAAATAAGGTCCGCCATAGCTAAGGGGGTTTCCCAATGCCTGCCCTTCTCCAACCACGATGTCGGCGCCAAGTTCTCCGGGACTCTTCAAAAGGGCCAGTGATATCGGATCTGCGCTTACAATCAATAAGCTATTGTTTGCATGGACGAGCGCTCCTGCTGAAGCGATATCTTCAACGATTCCGAAAAAGTTCGGGCTTTGCAGCAGGAAGGCGGCAGTCTGATCGCTCAATTTATTTTTTAGATCGTCAAGATCAACTTGCCCTTCTGCGCAATTGACCTCTACGATCTGCATCTCCCTGAAGCTCGCATATGTTTTTAAAACCTGTCTGCTCTCAGGATGCACATTCCCCGCCACTAAAATTTCCGGTCTCTTTATCGCTTCTGAAGCCAAGATTGCCGCCTCCGTCAGGGCGGTCGCGCCATCATACATGGATGCGTTTGATACATCCATTCCTGTCAGCTCACAGATCATTGTCTGATATTCAAAGATTGCCTGAAGCGTTCCCTGACTGATCTCCGGCTGATATGGCGTGTAAGCGGTATAGAACTCCTGTCTCGAAAGCAGCTGTCCGATTGCCGCCGGAATAAAATGATCATATGCCCCTGCTCCTAAAAAACAGGCGTAATGATTGATATCGGAGTTTTTTTCAGCCATAAACCTGATTTTTTTGATTAATTCCATCTCCGGAAGCGCCTGCTCCAAATTCAGTTTTCTGTCTAAATATACCTGCTCCGGCACATCGGAAAACAGATCACGCATGGTGCTGACTCCTATTTCTTTGAGCATATATTCACGATCCGCTTTGGTAACTCCAAGGTATCTCGTCACTGTTCTTCCCCCTCGCACAATTCTCCGCATAGCATTCTATATTCCGTTGCAGACAGCAGGCTGTTGAGTTCTGCGGGATCGGACATTTCGATGACAGCCAAATAGCTGCCGTAAGCATCTTCATTGATCAGCCCCGGACGATCCATTAATTCTTCTTTGATTTCGATTACAGTCCCCGATACCGGTGAGTATACCTCCGATACGGACTTGACCGATTCGACCTCGGCTATCTTTTCTTCTGCTTTTATCCTGCTGTTGATTTCAGGCAGATCCACGAAAACGATCTCTCCCAAGTGAAGCTGAGCATAATCCGTCAGTCCCGTATAAGCCTTCGGCCCGTCCACTCTTACCCACTCATGGGATCTTGAATACAATAAATCATCTAATACTTTCATCTGTTTCTCCTCACTTTTTATTTCTTATACCTTTTTGAATAAAAGGGTTTTCTGATAATCCTTGCTTTTAATAGTTTATTCCTGATCAATACTTCGATTTCTGTTCCTTCGGCAGCATATGCCTCCTCCAATAATGCCAATCCGATATTTCTCTTTAAAGTCGGGGAGTAGCTTCCCGTTGTAACATGACCGATCTTTTTATCACCTGCATAGACTTCAAATCCAGTCCTGGGTATACCTCTGTCTGTCATTTCAAAAGCACATAGCCTGCGCATGATGCCGGAATTCTTTTGTTGAACCAAAGCGTCTTTCCCTATGAAGGTCCCTTTGTCGAGCTTTACAAAATAACCAAGTCCGGCCTCAAGCGGAGTTATGTCATGATTGATTTCATGGCCATACAAAGGAAGGCATACTTCAAATCGAAGGGTATCCCTGGCTCCAAGACCTGCAGGCATTAAACCTTCCTCTTTTCCAGCTTCCATAATTTTATTCCATAATGCTTCCGCGTTATCTGGTGCCACGAGTATCTCAAATCCATCTTCCCCCGTATAGCCGTTTCGGGATACCAAGGCTGAAATTCCTTCGATTTTAACATCATGATCGAAATAGAAGAATTTAATATCCTCCAGATTCTTATCGGTAAGCTTTTGAAGGATCCTCTGGGCATCCGGTCCCTGCAAGGCAAGCTGAGCATATTCAGCTGATACATTTTTCATTTCAACAGTTCCGCTTACATTGGATTGAAGCCACTCAACGTCTTTGCCCGTATTTGCTGCATTGACGACCAATAAATATTTATCTGTGCTGTACTTATAAATGAGCAGATCGTCTACAACCCCTCCATTTGGATAGCACATCGGAGAATAGTAAATTTGATCTGTATCCATTTTCGATATGTCGTTGGTTACCATCCTCTGAATGAATTCTTCCGCATCCTCTCCGATCACGCTCACTTCTCCCATATGAGACACATCAAATAATCCTGCCGCATTTCTTACCGCTTCATGCTCCGGTATGATTCCCGCGTATTCTACCGGCAGCAGCCAACCTCCAAAATCAATCATTTTACCTTTGTTTTCCAAGTGTTTTTCATACAGTGGTGTTTTTTTCATACAATCCCTCCTTTTTTAGATTAGACCTTGCTGAATAACTGAGAATTCAGTAATCAAAGCCTGAATTGCAGCGCATGGTCCTGAAAATATACACAAAAACAGAGGTAATAGCGAATGCTATCACCTCTGTTTATTTACCTGAGAGATTCCGAGTAAATCGTTGCTCCTTCGGTGCTGAATGCAGCTTTTCAGAGTTCTGTCCAAATTCGGTCCCTTGTGCCTGAAAGATTCATTGTAACAGCATTTGTACAATTTGCTTCTTCGGCTCCCAAAATTGGGCATCTCCCGAATTCTTCATTCAATCATTTAATTAATCTATATTATGCTCAGTTAGATTATCTTTGTCAATTTTTCATGCTTCCTTTAATTTATCTTAAAACGTAAATTTTTCATATTTATTGGTACATCCGGGTCCTTTTGCAAAATGCATTTCTATTCCATTGCTAAGATCATAGACTACGCTGCCGATGGTCATGCCCTTGTTTCTTCCCAGCCCGTGGCGGCAGATACTGTTTGGCTCATGCTTATGACATGTCAGTACTCCCTCCAACTCCTTTTCGTCGAAAGCATGGGCAGCTTCCCTTAAATATGATTCGGCGGTTTCCAACCTTTGAATCGAGCTTTCATAGGAGCTTACCGGCATATTCACTCTGCCCGGAACAGATAGTTCATCATTTTTTAAAGGATGGTTTGTATGTACCAAATATTCAAAAAATGAATTCTCACTTGTTTCGAATTGCTCTTTTCTGTCACCGGAGCATTCCAGGCTGTATATCCTGCTTTGATCTCCAATCGTATAGTTCTGTGCAGCTCCATGAGTAATGTTTTTTACGAAGTCTGCTGCCTGATCCGCAGTATCCCTTTCAAGAATACCTCTTACAATTGCCGTGACCGGCATGCCCTGACTGTGATACTTTAGTGTCGTCAATGCATTAGGAACAACTGCCACAGACCTGTTGTTTACTCCGGTAAAGCCTAATAAACCCGGGATGGTGAAGATCAGCTGCTCCAAATCACTGTTGTCATATTTTGTATGCAATATCATCTGGTATTGATTAAAATTTGCGCCGAGATCAAGATTTTGTGCAACGAATACTCCGTTATCACTTTTTCTCTTTACTCCAATACAGGTACATTTCTCCGCAATTTCATTCTGACAGCTGTAGCTCGAGATCTCATCAAGGCTGTTGAATATGATAAGTTCCCTGATGTCAACATTGGAGGCTTTAGCCATACCCTCCACCTCTTCAAACAATCCCCCGGTATGTCTTTTAAAATTCTCATAGACGCCTGTATCCCGAGCAAACCGTTCAACGGAATCTTTCCAACCGGCATGAAACATTGCCGGTATTTCCCGCGTTCTCATGATTTCCAGCAGGTGTTGTATCTCTTTTCTGTACGCTTCACCAATCATGAGACCTCTGGCCTTGTATGTCCCTTTTACACAAAACTCTTTCACTGCTTCATCCCCCGATGTTTCCCGAAGTATTTACATACCGGCATGCAACAAAATGATCTTTTTCAACTTCCACAAGCGGCAGATCATACCCCGAACAATCATCCTTTGCCATGGAGCATCTTGCTTTAAAACGGCACCCGGGTTTCATATTGACCGGGCTCGTCACTTCGCCCTTCAGCACTTCTATTTTCTTTCCCCTGCTGCTCAAGCTCGCTACGGGTATGGCCTGCATCAACGCTTTCGTATAAGGATGCAACGGATTCTGAAACAGCATTTTCGTGGGAGCCTTCTCTACACACTGACCCAGATACATGACTGCGATGTCATCTGAGATATGCTTGACAACCGACAGATCATGAGTAATGAACATGTATGTCAATCCGGTTTCATCCTGCAGATCCATCAGAAGATTGATGATCTGAGCCTGAATACTGACGTCTAAAGCGCTTACCGGCTCATCGCATACGATAAATCGGGGGTCTAAGGCCAGTGCTCTGGCAACTCCTATCCTTTGCCTTCTGCCGCCATCCAGCTCGTGAGGGTACGCATTTACAAGCCGTTCTGCCAGACCGACCTTTTCCATCAGTGCAAACACCTTTTTATTGATCTCATTCGTTTTGGTTAAAGTCCCGTTTACGATGATCGGTTCTGCAATGATTTCGCTTACAGTCATTCTGGGGTTCAAACTCGCATAAGGATCCTGAAATATGATTTGCATATTCCTTCTCAGTTCTTTCAGTTTGCCTTTTTTATATTTAAGAATGTTGCTCCCTTCATATAAAATTTCTCCCCCCGTCGGTTCGATTAATCTCATCATAAGTCTTCCGAGAGTAGATTTTCCGCAGCCGGATTCACCAACGATTCCAATGGTTTGTCCTTTGTTGATTGAAATGTTGACTCCATCAACCGCATGCAGGTTTCCTGCCGGTGTTTTGAAATACTTTTTAAGGTCTATCGCTTGAATTAACGGCTCCATATTATCCCTCACTTCCAAATAGAACACATTTGATAATATGCGTATTATTGATATAATTTTCTGGCTGCTCTGTTTTGCAAATTTCCATACATTTTGGACAACGAGGATGAAATTTGCAGCCTTTCGGCAGATTTGTCGGGTCAGGCATCATTCCGTCGATGGGACTTAATCTGTCGGTTTCCTCATCCATTTTGGGAATCGAGCCAAATAAACCAACGGTATACGGATGATGTTCTTCACCGGTAAAGATATCTTCGATCATACCGCTCTCAATTATTTCGCCGGCATACATGATTGCCACCTTGTCGCAGGTCTGCGCAATTACACCCAAGTCATGAGATATCAAAATCATGGAGGTATTCAATTTTTCCTTTAAATCATTCATCATCATCAGTACCTGGGCCTGTATCGTTACATCCAGGGCCGTTGTGGGCTCATCGGCTATTAAAAGCTCCGGATCGCAGGCAAGCGCCATGGCGATTACTACTCTTTGTTTCATTCCGCCGGAAAATTGGTGCGGATATTCATTTTTTCTCTTTGCAGGAATACCTACAAGCCTGAACATTTCATCAACCTTACTCTCGATGTCTTCCTTCGTCATGTTATCCGTCTTATGTGATTCCACTACTTCAGCAATTTGCTCTCCAACAGGCATTATGGGATTCAGACTCGACATGGGATCCTGAAAAATCATTGATATCTTTTTTCCTCTTATGCTTCTCATGTCTGTATCCTTCATGTCAAGCAAATTGATCCCGTTAAAAATGATCTCTCCGCTTTTTACCAGGCCGATTGTAGCAGGCAGAAGCCTTAGAATACTCAATGCCGTAGTAGTTTTACCTGCGCCGGTTTCCCCGACCAAGCCAAGCGTTTCTTTGGAATTCAGATCAAAGTTTATCCCGTTAACTGCCATGACGGTTTCCTGGTCGGTCTGATATACTATCCGCAGGTCTTTTATTTCCAATACTTTTTTGCTGTCCATACGTTACCCCATATCATTATTACTTTTATGTCTCTTGATTAATTCTTTTAGTTTTTCAGTTTAGGGTCTACGGCATCCTGAAGTCCGTCACCGATCAAATTCAAGGCCAGAATCGCGATCACGATAAAGAGGCCCGGGAAGATGATCAAATGCGGGAATTGCCTGATGAAATCCTGACCTTCAGAAAGCATGGTTCCCCATTCAGGGGAAGGCGGCTGTATGCCCAATCCAATGAAGCTTAAGCTCGCAGCAGTTTTTATGGCATCAGCAACACCCAGGCTGACCTGTACAACGATCGGGGAAAGGATATTGGGCAGAATATGCCTCGTAATGATACGAAAATCACTTGTTCCCACCGCCTTAGCGGCCTCAATGAATTCCCTGTCTCTGATCTGCAGCAGCGGTGCCCTCACCACTCTTGCAAAATAAGGCACATATCCCACTCCCATCGCAATGATAAGATTGGCATACGAGGGTCCTAATACCCCCACGACTGCTACCGCCAGCAATAACGGAGGGATGGCAAGAAATACGTCGGTGATTCTCATGATCAAGCCATCCAGCAAGCCTCCATAATAGCCTGCCAGACACCCAAACACCAAGCCGGCCATCAGGGATGACAGAATCGTAATAATTCCGATTGACAAGGATAGTCTGGCGCCGTGTATGATTCTGAATAAAATGTCACGCCCATATGCATCCGTCCCCAATAAATGGTTTTCATTTGGGACCTGAAGTCTTTCCAGATAGTTTTGTCCGATAACCTGCGCCTGGTAGTTGCATATCAAATCAGCGGACAAGGCCATCAGTATCAGCATGCTCAGTATCACAAGCCCCACCATTGCCAACTTGTTCTTTCTGAACCTCCTCCAGATTTCCTTTCCCTGGCTTCTTTTTTTATATGTACAGATATCTGCTTCCTGTTTCATGCTTCCACCTTCTTACTTCTGCTATATTGTGCTTTGATCCTCGGATCTAAAAACGCATATAGTATGTCAACCGTAAGGTTTACAAGACTGAAAGAAACCGCAAGCAGCAAACAAGAGCCCATTACAATATTGGTATCTGAATTCCTTATTCCTGTAACCAGAAGTCTGCCCAGGCCCGGAACAGCGAAAACAGTTTCTGTTATGACCGAACCTCCAAGCATATATCCAAACTGCAGACCGGCTGTTGTAATCACTGGAATAAGAGCATTTTGAAATGCATGTTTTACAATTACGGTACGTTCTTTAATTCCTTTTGAACGAGCGGTCCTGATATAATCTTCCCTTAATACTTCGAGAAGAGAAGCTCTGGTTACTCTTACAAGATAGGTCAAGGTTACCGATGACAAAGTGAATGCCGGTAAGATATAGCTTGTCCAGCCGTCAATTCCGTTGGATGGCAGCAGCCCCAAGCCTAATGAAAATATCAGAATTAAAATCAACCCCAGCCAGAATGGCGGAATGGAAGTACCGATCAGAGTCAACAGCGTGGCAGTTTTATCAAAAATGCTGTATGGTTTGATTGCTGAAATGATACCTACCGGTATGCCTATGAAGATCGCAATCATGATTGCATAGATCGAAAGCTTTATTGTTACCGGGAATCTTGTGCGGAATTCTTCAATTACAGGCCTTTTGGACGTATAGGAAACACCAAAGTCAGCCTTAAAAACCACTCCTCCCATATAACGAAAATACTGAACCGCTTTCGGCTGATCCAATCCCATTTCATGTCTGAGCTGCTCAACACTTTCCGCTGTTGCTCTTTCTCCAAGAAGCATTTTGACCGGATCACCTGGTGCAAGCTGCATGATGCAGAAAATAAATATGCTGATACCAATTACAACCGGAATCATGAGAAGGAACCTTTTCAAAACATATCTTAACATTAGTAATTCACCTTTGCCTTTGCCTTTTTCTTTTCAATCATGGCTTCACCGGAGGGATTTCACCTCCGGTGAAGGGTAAGTTTATTTACCAGCTCCAGTCATTATAGTAGTACATACCTGTGGTTAAAGCCTGGATTCCTTTCAGGTCTTTATTGGCACCAAGATTTGATACATAATAGAATAGTGGAACCTCAACAGCTTGATCACTTACATATTGGAACATTTCAGCATAAGTCGCTTCTCTCTTTGCTTTATCGCTTTCCACTCTTCCCGTAGCAATCAGATTATCTACTTTTTCATCTTCAAGCCAATCGTAATTACCCGGGTCTCCTACGAATTTGCTATGATACCTCATCCCTACGACAGGATCCGCATCCATCAAAGAATCGGACCATGAACCAATGAAGGTATCAAAATTGTCTTTTCCAATGGCATCATAGTAGCCGCCCGCTTCTAAAACAGATACATTTACTTTGATATCGATCTTGCTTAAATCTGCCTGAATTGACTCTGCAACTTTCTTGGAAACGGCATCTTTGCAGATCAATTCAAACTCTGTGACGCTTGAACCGGACTCAGTCAACAGTTGTTTCGCCTTATCCACATCATAGGCATAACCCTTCATGTTCTTTGGATATCCGAATGCCTTCTCACTGATCGAGCAAACCGCTTCCTGAGCAATTCCGTCCTGAGCAATCTGTATGATCGCTTCCTTGTTGATAGCACAGTTGATTGCCTGTCGGAGCTTCACATTCTTAAAGGCTTCACTCTGATTATTTATACCCATATAGCAGTATTTTGCTGATGGAGTCTGCAGCATTACAAGGCTGTCGTTCTTCTCAACCGATGCAATATTATTGGTTGCAATACTGTCCGCCACATCCACTTCACCATTTTCAAGAGAAATCAATTTTGTGCTTGGATCCGGTATGAACTTAACTGTGATGTTTTTTATCGCAGGGGCGCCCTCAAAGAATTGATCAAAGGCTTCAAATACGATCTTTGTGCCCGGCACCCACTCCACTACCTTATATGGTCCGGATCCAACAGGAGTTTGTCCGAATTGATCTCCCAACTCATTTACTGACTCTTCGCTGATGATTCCAAGGAAAGGTTCACAAAGCATATTCAGCATCGGGCTGTAGGGTTCGTCTAAAACCAACTGTATTGTATAATCATCCACAACCTTAAATTCCTTGACTGCCTCTAAATAATATGCAGAATACGAAGAAGCTTTCGCTCTTTCCATCGAATACAACACATCTTTCGCTGTCATTTGTTTCCCGTCTTGAAAGAATACATCATCTCTTAAATAGAACGTATAGGTAAGATTGTCTTCGCTGGTATCCCAGGATTTGGCCACATATGGCTGTACTTGGTAATTTTCATCGAAGGTCAGCAATGTTGCATAAATGTTGGCACACATTTTTTCCGACATATTTTTACTAGTGTTGTGGCAATCTAAAGAATCAGGTTCATCTGTGTATGCAATAACCAACGAGTCCTTTTGTTCCACATCTACCCCGGTGGAATCCGCTTCTTTACTTCCGCAGCCGCCCAGCAGCATAGAAAATGATACAGCCAAAATCAATAGTATAATCAGACTTTTTTTCATTATAAAGGTCCTCCTTTAAATTCTTTCTTATCCGTCATTTTTCAACTAAAGTATATCATATTCGTCGATTTTTTTACAATTTTTCCAATACCTTCTTGCATTTTTAAGGACTCAACATTAATATGTAGTTTCGCACCGAAATCCCTCCTCTAATGCTTAAAATTCTTTTATAACTTCAATGATGCGTTCTGAAGTCAGTCCATACTTTTCCAGCAATACGTCATAATTTTCCGCGCTCGATCCAAATTGATCTTCCACCGCAACATATTTAACCCTTATCCCTCCTTCACCCGCCATTATTTCAGATATGGCACTAACCAGCCCGCCATATTTATTATGTTCTTCCGCTGCTACAACACCTCTGGTTCCTTTGGCGTAATTTATGATGTCATCCTTATTTAAAGGCTTGACCCACGGAACATTTACTACTTTGACCGAGATCCCCTCTTCAGCCAGTGCCTCCGCTGCCTCAAGTGATTTGTGAAGCATGATTCCATTTGAAAAAATCACAAAATCAGTTCCGTCTTTTAACACATACGGTTTGCCAATAGCCAGATCATTCTCCGAATTGGTTATGATCGGCGTATCCACTCTGTTTATCCTCAGATAAACAGGTCCTTTTATTTTTAACGCTGCTTCCACCGCTTTTCTCGTTTCCAAGGCATCTGCCGGTACAATGATCGTCATATTCGGCAAACACCTCATTAACGAAACATCCTCTAAGGCCTGATGGGTTGCGCCGTCTCCAAAATCTGAAAGCCCACATCCCGAGCCGCAGATTTTTACGTTAAGTTTTGGGATACAAATACTCTGTCTTATCTGATCATAATTCCTTCCGGTGTTAAAAATTGCAAAGCTGTTAATAAACGGTGTTTTTCCTGCTATCGCTAATCCCGCCGCCATCGACGTCATATTTTGCTCTGCAATCCCCATTTCGATGAAACGTTCCGGATATTCATTTTCAAACAATACACTCATTGTACTTTTACAAAGATCGGCATCAAGCACTACAATGCTGTCATCTTTTTTTCCCGCTTCGACCAAAGCCTCTCCATAGGCTTTTCTTAAGCTTTCCTTTTTCATGCCGACGTCACCTCCGAATGATTATTGTCAAAAGCCTCAACGGCAATTTTATATTGCTCTTCCGTAAGGGCTGAATTATGAAAACTCGGGTTTCGTTCAGCAAATTGCAATCCTTTTCCTTTGATGGTATGTGCAATAATCACTTTGGGCCTTTTATCCTTTTTCTCGACATATTCAAAGGCTGAATTGATTTCTTCAAAATCATGCCCGTTAATACTGATGACATCCCAGCCAAAGCTCGCAAACTTGCTTCCGATATCATTGATATCAAATCTTTCCTTCATAAATCCTATAGAGCCCATTCCATTGGCATCAACGATTGCCACCACATTATCGAGCTTAAAATTACTTGCGCTGATTGCCGCCTCCCAAACTTGTCCTTCCGCCAATTCACTGTCGCCAAGGAGTACATAGACCTTGTTTTCAATATGATCGAGCTTGGCAGCATAAGCCATGCCGCAGCCAATGGAAAGCCCCTGTCCTAGAGATCCTGTGTTGGCCTCGATACCCGGCGTTTTGTCCCGATCCGGATGTCCCTGCAAAATACCGTTCATTGTTTTTGTTTTGATCAGCTCACTTCGGTCGAAGAACCCCAGCTCGACTAACGCCGCATACTGTGTCAGCACCGAATGGCCCTTACTCATCACAAATCTGTTCCGATTATCTGAAGTAAAATTTTCCGGAGTAATATGTAATTTCTCAAAATAAAGATAAGTAATAATATCCGCACACGACATTGATCCACCCACATGCCCGGGATGTCCGACACCAATCATCTCAATAATATTTCTTCTTATTTTTTTTGCTTTCTGTTCCATTTCATAAACTTTACTATTTTTTTCTTCCATTGCCATTTTCACACCTCGCCATTATGAATTACTATTTTCTTACCATTTTTATAGCGTCAACAAGACTTTTTTCTATCAAATCACACATTTCTTCAATCTCTTCATCCGTTGAGGTAATTGGAGGCGCTATCGCAAACCAGTCAGGATCAATTCTCAAAATGATGCCATTTTCAATTGCTGTCTTTTTCAGTGCATTTCCGAGTTTATTACCTTCCGGAAAAGGTCTGTTTGTCTCTGCATCTTCAACAAATTCAACACCGATCAGCACACCTCTCCCTCTTATCTCCCTGATTACTTCATATTTCTTCAATTCCTCTAATCTCTGGACGATTCTGAGATTGAGCTTCCTGGCACGTTCTGCCAATTTTTCTTCTTCCATAATGTTGATTACTTCAATTGCAATCGCACTGCCAAGAGGGAAATTTGCATAGGTATGTCCGTGCGCAAATTGAACATCGTTCTCCTCGTCCCCATAGAAAGGATCTGCAATATCTTCTCTCGCCATAAACGCGCCCAATGGCATGACACCGGCCGAAAGTCCTTTTCCGGAGCAAATAATATCAGGAACGACATGAAAGGTTTGAGCAGCAAACATATCCCCTGTTTTGCAAAAACCGGTAAGTACTTCATCCAGAATAAGCATGATGTCATATTGATCACAAATATCTCTGATTATTTGAAAATACTCTTCCGTTGGAGTGATGATCCCGGCTGTATTGCATATTGGCTCTACGAGTAACGCTCCGATGGTTTTTGGGTTTTCTCCCTGTATTATTTTTTCAAACAGCTTCGCCGAAAATCTGCATGCCTCTTCCCAAGAATCAAAATCATCTCTCACTTGCTTTGGTGAAATATTTTTAACAAAGCCGCCCATATGTGGTTCGAATTTTAGCTTCCTGCTGGATCCGCCTGCAGCCATGGCTCCAAATGTTGCCCCATGGTAACTCAGATAGTTTGAAATTACTTTCATTTTATCGGGCTTGCCTATTTGCTTATTGTATTGTCTCACGAGCTTCAACGCACCCTCAACTGATTCCGAGCCTCCGCTGAATGACTTGATATATTTCAAGTTTCCCGGTGTCACCTGCCCCAATCGGTCAATGAACTCAAGGGTAACATCAGATATGCTGTGCAAAGGCGGCGCAATCGTTAATCGTTCCGCCTGTTTTCGCATTGCCTCCAGTACTCTTGCGTTTCCATGGCCTAATGATGCAACGAAAATTCCGCCAATTGCATCAAAATATCTTTTATCATTGATATCCCATAAATAGACTCCCTTACCCCGGTTAATGATTACCGGCTGCTGTAAAAATGTCTTTGTTTGATAAAAGTCCAGAAATGTCTTTCTTAACATATTCTCACAATATTCCGCGTTCATCTGCTCACTCCTAACGTTTAACTTTGCATATAATCATATTTTACTAGATTATAAACATAGTCTCATTCTATTGTCAATACATTTATTCATGTATTTTGATGTATTTTCACATTTTAGATGTTGATCTGTTTCTGTTAACAATTTTTATACTATACTTATATATGAAATTTCAATGTTTCCAAAGAAAAGTATTGCGCTTTTCTAAAATAATGAATATAATAAAATTGACTTATATTCATTATTTCGATCAGGAAGGGCTATTATGAAGAGAAAAGTTAAGGTTTTATGGGTGGAAAAGGCCGAGTGGCCGCAAAGCTGGGGCGTAAGGGCTCACGCTCATGAATACTATCATTTATTTTATTTTTTATCGGGGGAAACAGATTTCATCGTTGACGGGACAAGATACAAAGCAGAAAAAGATGTTTGCTTTATTGTTCCTCCAAATACGGTGCATGAAATTCAGAAGGTTACCGGTAATACGGTAACTTGTTATGAGATCAAATTTTCTATCTATGATCAAATATCCATAGATAACTTAAGCCGGAGCGGCTATGTTTTTTCCGGGAATGATCTTCTTGCTGACTTGATTTTATTTATCGTGAATAACGGATTGTCCAGGGTGCCTGAATACATTGACACAACAGAAGCATTCCTATATACGCTTATTACTTATATGACACGTGAATATTATGAAGCAAACAATAAGTCCAGAAATTCACAGCTGATCGATACCTCTGGATTTTCAGATG
This sequence comes from uncultured Oscillospiraceae bacterium, assembly GCA_964612345.1. Lineage (GTDB taxonomy): Bacteria > Bacillota > Clostridia > Peptostreptococcales > Anaerovoracaceae > Anoxybacterium. The sequence continues at coordinate 52,334 of CAZTEH010000001.1, forward strand.
TTACCATGTCCATTATAATCTTTATAGAAGAAAACTATACGAATCAGATCAGCCTTGAAATGATTGCGAAATCAATAGGGTATAACAAAAATTATATTTGCTCAGTCTTTAAAAAGGACACTGACATATCTATTATTGATTATCTGAATTTTGTAAGAATTAGACAGGCGGCCGTATATTTTTCATATAGCGATATCGATATATCCTTGGCATGCGCTCGAGTTGGTTTTGCTAATGTGAGTCACTTTAACAGAACCTTTAAAAAGTTTATTGGTATTTCCCCAACCACATATAAAAAAATGTATCCGCTTGACCTCAACGGCTCACTTGGCAATAACGAAGACATGGTATCTGTATTAGGAAGCCAAATCACCACCATTGCTGAGGCGTTTGGGATCTTTCAAACCTCAAATGCGAATGAGGATATTATCTCCTCCTCGGCTCAATAAACAGCGAACAAAACAAAAGCTCCCCATCAATGAGGAGTTTTTGTTTTTTGAGGAGGAGGGTCAAAAGTAGACTGATTATGAATTTCAGTTAACGTCTTTCTTTTGTAAGAACTTTGCTAACTGCTGATTGCCATCCTTTATAATTTCTTTCACAGTCAATTGTGTCCATACTGCTCACGAATCTTTTTTCTACCTTGCGCATAGACTCGATTTCGTCATAGGTATTCCAGATGCCCAATGCCAAGCCGCCCATATACATAGCCCCTGTTCCGGATAGTTCTTCCGTTTTACTGCGTATTACCGGAACATCAAGGATGTCGGACAGGAACTGCATAACAAATTCATCCCGTGTGGGTCCACCGTCAACCCGTAATTCATGAAGTGCAAATCCAACTTCCCCGTTCATATTTTCCACCACATCCTTAATCTGATAAGCGATGGACTCTTCTGCCGCGCGGACAATATGTGCTTTTTTTGTGCCACGGGAGATATTGATTATTTCAGCGCGAGCATCGCTATCCCAATATGGTGCGCTTAGCCCTACAAATGCAGGCACCAAATATACTCCTTGGTTATCTTTCACGCTGGCTGCGATGCCGGCCGACTCTTTTGCGCTCGAGATCAGTTCCAGATCCTCGACTAGCCATTTGATTGTCGCGCCGGTGCAATTGATATTGCCTTCAAGAACATAGCTGATTTGATTACCGCGTGCAAAGCCGATGGAGGTAACGACACCTCCGCGGGTTTTAACCGGCTGACAGCCAATGTTAAGCATCACCGAAGATCCCGTTCCAAAGGTAGCCTTCGCCATACCTTGCTGAAAACAGCACTGCCCAAAAAGAGCGGCATGGGAGTCGCCCATCACACCTGCAATCGGGACAGGCCAGGAAAACACCTGATCCGTATCGCCGAAAATTTGATCCGAACTGCATACTTCAGGAAGCATCGTTTCCGGTATTCCAAAGATGTTTAAAACCTCTGCATCCCATTTTAAATCGTAAATATTGTACATTTGCGTTCTGCTGGCATTGGAATAATCCGTTTTATGGACTTTCCCACCGGTCAGCTTCCAAATGAGCCAACTGTCCACCGTTCCAAACAGCAGAGATCCTTGTTCCGCCTTCTCTTTGGCTTGTGGAATATTCTCCAATATCCAGCTGACTTTTGCAGCTGAAAAGTATGGCGACAGAACAAGACCGGTTTTTTCACGCACGAGCTCTGCATATCCCTGTTCCGTAATCGATCTGCAGATTGTTTCCGCCCGCTGGCATTGCCATACAATTGCAGGGCACACCGGTTCACCGGTAAATTTGTCCCAGACCACTGCCGTTTCTCGCTGATTGGATATGGAAAGGCAATGCAGTTCCTGATCATTGATGCCCGTTTCCGAGAGGATCAGCCGGATCGCCTCCAGTGTTTTCCTATAGATCTCAACCGGGTCATGCTCCACCCAACCGGACTGCGGGTAATACTGCTGATGTTCTGTATCACAACGATGGATCAGCTGCCCCCTATTGTCAAATAACAGCGCCTTGGTCGCGGAGGTTCCCTGATCGATTGTCAGAAAGTACTTCTTACTCATAATCAAACCTTTCTCAGCAGGTTCCTTGCCTGTTCCGCAACACCTTCGGGCGTCAATCCATAATGTTTAAAAATTTCCGCCGAGTTTCCTGTTACGGTGGCTTCATCCGGAATTCCCATGATCTTCATAGCCACCGGGCAATGCTGCGCGACTACTTCAGCCACGGCCCCGCCCAAACCGCCATATATGCTATGTTCTTCCATGGTAATAATAACCTTTGTATCACCGGCTGCTTTCAGGATTGCATCGATATCGAGGGGTTTCAAGGTATGCATATCAATTACGCGTGCAGAAATTCCCTGTTCCCGGAGCAAATCTGCTCCGGCCAATGCAATATGTACCATTTCGCCATTCGCAATAATCGTAAGATCGGAACCGCTACGCAGCTGATTTGAGATGCCCAATTGAAAGCAAGGCTCACCCGGTTTGTAAATATCAGGGACAGCGCCCCTGCCCATGCGGACATACACAGCACCGATATATTCCGATAATACATCTGTCATCTGACGGGTCTGTTCCGCATCTGCGGGAATGACTACCGACATATCCGGGAGTGCCCGCATGACAGCAATATCATGAAGCGAATGGTGTGAATTGCCTAATGCGCCATAACTGACACCACCGCTGACCCCGATCAGCTTTACATTTGTTTTTGAATAAGCCACATCTACCTTGACCTGTTCCAAACTTCTTGCACAGAGAAAACTGGCAGGAGCGCAGACAAATACCTGTTTTCCAAACGTCGAAAGCCCTGCGGCGATGCCGACCTCGTTTTGTTCCGCGATCCCTACTTCGACAAATTGGTCCGGCAGCTTTTCTACAAATTTATTTAGCGTGACGGATCCTCGGGAATCCGATGCCAGCACAACAATATCTTTATTCCTTTCGGCTAATTCAGTCAATCTGTCAGTAAAAGCCTGACGATTTGGTATTGCATTACTCATCCGCTTCTGCCTCCTTTATGACAGCCTCAATTTCCCTTTGGCAAATAGCAAGCTGTTCGTCCGTTGGAACGCCATGATGCCATTTCGCTGCATTTTCCATAAACGATACACCTTTGCCTTTGATTGTATCCGCAATGATCAGCCTCGGTTTGCCTTTTACCGGAGCAAGCCGGAATTGTTCCGTCAGGGCGGTGTAGTCATGTCCATTGACCGTGGATACATCCCAGCCAAAAGCGGTCCATTTTGCAGCCAAACCTTCCAGTTTCATTACAGATTCCGTGTTTCCGCTGATCTGCAGATGATTGCGGTCAATGATCGCAATCAAATTATCCAGGCCATAATTTGCGCCTGCCATAGCTGCCTCCCAGACAGAACCCTCAGCCTGTTCGCCATCCCCCATCAGGCAATATACGTTCACGTCCTTTTTATTCATCTTCGCTCCCAGTGCCATACCTACCGCACAGGAAAGTCCATGGCCGAGCGCTCCGGTATTCATCTCTACACCCGGCACTTTGACTGATGGATGCCCTATGAGCCGGGACCGGTATTTGCTGAAGGTCCATAATTCTTCTTTCGGGAAAAAGCCCTTATCCGCCAAAATGGAATAGTAACCCTCCACGCTGTGACCTTTGCTTAGAATAAAGCGGTCACGATCTTCCCATTTGGGATTTTGTGGATCAAGCCGTAAAATTCTATAGAATAAAACGGTAAGGATATCTGCACTTGATAATGCGCCTCCGGTGTGTCCCGTTTTCCCTTCATAAATCATTTGGAGCAAAGTCCTTCTGATTTGTGCCGCTTTCAGAATCATATCGCAGTCAACATTCTTTTCCGTAATCATGGCACTAGGACGACTTTTATGGAATCGTCGCCTTTTTCAGCCAGCGCAAATGCTGCTTTGAAATCGTCCAACTCAAACTGATGCGTAACGATATCCTCTACTTTAATGATGCCTCTGTCCAGAAAGTCAATGGCGACTGCATATCCTTCATTTCCGCTGATATGGGATCCGACAATATTCAGCTCCTTGCGGTCTCCGATAATACTCCAGTCTACGGAAGTCTCGGCAGAAAATACGCTGAATTCAACAAACGTTCCGAGCTTGCGAATCATCTGAAGTCCCTGTATTACTCCGGATGGATGGCCGGAATTATGAATATAGACATCGCATCCGTACCCGCCCGTCAATTGTTTTACAACATCAACCGCATTCTCTTCTGCGGCATTAATGATTACATCCGCACCTAATTTTTTAGCCAGTTCGAGACGTTTTGGCTTCATATCGATTGCAATCAGAAGCTTTGGGTTTTTCAATTTTGCCAATTGCAATTTGCATAAACCAATCGGCCCCAGGCCGGCTACCACCACCACATCATCAAACTGTATATTTGCACGACCAATCGTATGTACAGAACAGCTAAGAGGCTCGATCATGGCAGCGATGTGCGGAGGGATTGATTTCGGCACCTTGTAAACGATGGACCTGGCTCCATACTTCATATATTCCGCCATGCCTCCGTCGGCAATGTTCTTCTGGTGTCCATAAATATTTTGTTTCTCGCACATCCAATGCTTTCCCGTTTTGCAATAAATGCATTCCCCGCAAGGCACGATCTGCTCTGCGATGGCCATATCACCAAGCTCAAGTTTAAATTTCTCTTTTGCGCGATCTCCGATGGCTACCACTTCGCCGATGAACTCATGGCCCGGTATTACCGGCGCATCGTTCCAAGGGGGCAATACTCCGCCGCCCCAGAACATTGCAGCGCCATTATAGGATTTAATATCTCCGGCGCAGATTCCGCAAGCACCGATTTTAACAAGCACCTCGTCTTCATTGATCACGGGTGTGTCGATCTCTTCCAAACGGTAATCCTTCGGTCCGTAACAGATAACTGATTTCATCTTATTCGGAATACCTGTAATTTTTTCCATAATTGAACCTCCATCTATTTCATTTCTTATATTGTTATCAGTATGATTCGATTTGAACGTGATCGGTCAATCCGCCAACATCTTTCTAAGTTTATCAATACCAACTGCCAGCAATACGACGATTCCCATGAGAACCTGCTGCCAGAATGAGGATACGTTCAGAATGACAAGTCCGTTTTGCAGTGTAGCAATAAATACAGCTCCGATCAAGGTTCCCAAAACACCGCCGACTCCGCCTTTTGTCAAGCTGCTCCCACCGATTACTGCAGCGGCGATCGCATACATTTCAAAGCTGGTACCGGCTATAGGCTGACCTGAATTTAGGCGGGCCATCAGGATAATTCCACTCAAAGCCGCTAAAAATCCGGAGACTGAAAATACGAACAGTTTAATAAATTTTACATTAATACCGGATAAGCGGGCCGCTTCTCTGTTGTCTCCGACGGCGAAAACTTTTCTTCCAATGGTAAGCTTGGAAAGCACCGTATGACAAATCAGATAAACAATGGCGATAAGCCAAATGATCAGTGGAATTCCGAGAAAGCTATTTAATGCAAGACTCATCATCCCCGCCGGTAAATTGACAATGGCCTGCCCTTCTGTAAAAACGTAAGCAGAGCCACGAAAAAGCCACATTGTCGACAAGGTGACAATAAAAGCGGGGAATCCGAGCCAAGCGACGATCGCACCGTTTAATGCACCGAATAATGTGCCAACTGCAAGCGCAACCACCACACCAAGAGCCACATTGCCTGTATCCACCATGATGCGGGCTCCGATTACCGAGGAAAGCGCCAAGGATGCGCCAACCGATAAATCAATTTCACCGCAAATGATGACAAAGGTCATTCCGGCTGCGATTACTGCATTTACTGCCGACTGAATCAAGATATTCTTTACATTTCCGGAACTGAGAAAAACATCTGATTGTGTTGCAAAGACGATCGTCAAAACAATGAGTCCCAGCAGTATACCAAATTTACCTAGCAATAATTGGCGTATAAATTTTGAATTATTATTTAAGATAATATTGTTCTCACGCATTCTTTTTACCTCCGCTGCTTGTTACTGCATTCAGGACCGTATTGTGGGTTATGTCCTGCCCTTTCAATTCACTGATGATTTCACCGCGTGACATGATCAAAATCCTGTCACATACATCAACCAGTTCATTAACTTCTGATGAAACAACAATTGCCGCATTGCCCTGCCTTGCGAATTCTTTGACCATTTCGTAAATTTCAGCCTTGGCGGCGACGTCAATTCCGCGGGTCGGCTCATCAAAGATCAGGACCTTGCAGCCTGCAAAAAGCCACTTGGAAATTGCGACCTTTTGCTGGTTACCTCCGGATAACGTGCCCACCGTTTGGTTCGTTCTGCCTTTGATTCTCAAAGATTTGATATATTTTTCTCCCAGTTGTTCGACATCCTTTCTATTGACAATCCCTTTTTTGCATACCTCTTTAAAATTGGTGAGGATAATATTCTCACAGATTGTGAGCCCCATGTTCAGGCCTTCTTCTTTTCGATTTTCGCTCAGATAGCCAATGAATCCTTTTGCAGTCTTTACCGTCGAGGAGTTGTCGATTACTTTATTCTCAATCAGTACCTGCCCTGATTTTGCTTTATCGACGCCTGCGATCAGCCGCATCAGCTCTGTCCTCTGCGCACCGATCAAACCGCCAAATCCAAGGACTTCTCCTTCATATACTTCAAAGCTTAGATTTTTCAGCAAGCGTCGGTCTGAGATGTCCTTAACGCTTAGAAGTACCGGGCTATCCGGCTGCCGCCCAATTTCCTCTGATTTATCTTTATGCAGCAGCTCCCTGCCTGTCATCATAGAGATTAAATCTGTTCGATTGGTGTTCGCAATGATCAAGTCCCCTACCACCTTACCGTCACGCATAATTGTCGCACGGTCGCAAATCTGAAAAACCTCTTCTAATCTGTGTGAAATATAAATAACTGCTACACCTTGATTTTTTAAAGAATTTATTACATCAAACAAACGCTTTGTTTCTTCCCAAGTTAAAGAGGTTGTCGGTTCATCCATGATAATCACACTGCAGTCAATGGCAAGCGCTTTGGCAATCTCGACCATCTGGCGCTCCGGCAACGGTAATGTTCCTACTTTTGCTTTTACATCGATATGGTTTGCATTGAGTTTTTCCAGTTGTTCTTTCGCCATATGATGCATTTTTTTGTAGTCGATCATCGATAGACTTTTTACAAGCTTTGGCTCACGGGTAATATAAATGTTTTCAGCCACGCTCAATTCTGACATCAAGCTTAATTCCTGATATATGATCGCGATTCCCATGCTTTTGGATTCCTGCGGGGAATAATTTTTAGCGATCAATTGAGATTTTATATTGATTTCTCCACTGTCTTTGTGATAAGCACCGCTAAGAATCTTCATCAACGTCGACTTGCCTGCACCATTTTCCCCCAGCAAAGCAACCACTTCACCGCCGTACACGGTAAGGGAGACATCGTCCAGAGCTTTTACACCCGGGAATGCCTTGTTGATATTCTTGAGCTCGAGCAATGGTGTTTTCGTCATGATACTACCTCCGAATGATTCACCTTGAAACAACGGAGGCTACCAAAGCGATAACCTCCGCTGCAATGGAAATTTTTTTTAATATCCTTTTGTAGTAGTTCCTCTGAGTGGGAATGTGATTGAGGAGAATTCAAAGATTGTCCAGTCTGTCATCTCCGGAATATAATCATATGTAACAAGTGGTGTATCGAAGATCATTTCGCGATCATATTTATAGTCTGGATTCAAAATAAGCGCAGTAGCGATACGGACAGCGGTTGCACCTTCATCAATGTTTGGAAGCGCAACAAAAGCATCCAAATCCTTGCTCATTACCATATTTACAGCATCAAGAATCCCGTCATATCCAACGAGGATCAGATCATCCGGCTGATATCCCTTTGTTTTTGCTGTATTTGCCATACCAACAGCCATCTGGTCATTGCAGGCAAAGATCGCTTTGATATTTGGATTTGCAGTCAGCATGTTTTCCGTAGCGTTTGCAGCCAGGTCACTTCTCCATTCTGCACTGGCTTCAGCAACTACTGTGATTCCAGGGTATTCGGATACGGCCTTCATAAAGCCTTCTTTACGGTCAGTACCTGTTGACTGAGCCAAAAGACCGGTGATCAGACCTACTTCTCCTTTTCCGCCCAGTTGTTCACAGATGTATTTGCCTGCTTTATAAGCGCCTTCTACATCATCTCCGCCTACAAAAGCATCGTACATTGCAGGGTCACTGATACGAGTATCAAAGTTTACGATTTTAATTCCCGCTTCTCTTGCTTTCTTTATTACCGGAATGATTCCGTCGGAGCTGGCAGCCGAAAGGATGATTGCATCAACATCACGTTCGATGGCAGCTTCAACCATAGCGACCTGTTTTTCCAGATCAACTTCTTCTTGCGGCAAAGCGATGGTCAGATTAACGCCTAAGCTTTTCGCTTCTTTTTCTGCAAAATCTGCGACTGAAATCCACCATGGATTGTTCAATGTTTTTCCAATCCAAGCGATTTCAATCGGAGTTCCATCTGTCTTCAAGACCTGTTCAGAATCAGTTGCAGCAGGTGCTGCTGTGTCTGCTGCTTCTTCCTTTGCTCCGCCGCATGCGACCAAGCTTAGAGTAAGCATCAAGACAAGGACCAGGGCCATTACTCTCTTCATCATTTTTTCTTCTCCTTCATAATTTGTTTTCGATTTACCAAATAACTTAATTTATACTTAATTATAAATTAATTAATTTGATATTATTTAGTTAATTTGAGTTTATAATTTGTAATTTCATTTGTCAATAAAATATATCGTTAATTATTTAACCGCAAAATCCTCCGCTTGATTCTTGCGTAATCCTTTATATTTCATGACTGTCTAAATTTCAATGTTTCTCAAAAAGATTATTGATATTTATTATACAAACTTAATTAATTTAGTAAATTTCTATAAAATTTATTGACGAACAACTAAATTTACGTTAAATTAAGCTTATATTATTTATTGCTGAAACGAGGTGTCTCTAATGTATAAAGCAAAAGATATCGCTGCGATGTTAAATTTGTCCCCTGCCGCAGTTTCTCTTGTCCTCAACAACAAACCCGGTGTAAGCGAGGAGATGCGACAAGTTGTATTGAATAAAATTAAAGAACTTGGCTGTGACTATTTGCTGAAAAGAAAGAATCCAAACGGAAAAACGATAGGCTTTGTTATTTACAAGCGACATGGTCGTATCATCGGCCAATCCCCTTTCTTTTCACTATTAATTGAAAGCATTGACAATCATGCTCGAAAGCACGGATATAGTATCACGATCATCCACATCGACAAAACCAGTCCTCTTGAGCCGCAAATCGAGTACATTAAGAGCTGCAATTGTGCAGGCCTGATAATATTCGCAACGGAAATGCTCAGTGAAGATTTAAATGAAATCAAGGCACTAAATATTCCGTTTGTAATCACTGACAACTACTTTGTTGAAGAAGCCGTCGACGCCGTCGCTATCAATAATGAACAGGGAACCTATGAAGCTGTGAAACATTTGTATGATATGGGGCATCGTAAAATCGGTTATTTGCATAGTAAAATTTATCTCACCAGTTTTCAGGAAAGAAAGCAATATTTCTTCGCTGCTTTGAAAAAATTTGGTATTAAAGGCATGGAAAAATATGTATATTCCGTAGGCTATCCGGAAGATGAGACCTGTGCGGATTTTCTCATCGTTCTTGACAACACAGACGATTTGCCGACAGCCCTGTTCGCAGATAATGATATTATCGCTTATGGCGCTATGAAAGCTTTGAAAGAAAAAGGATTCCGGATACCTGAGGATATCTCGATCATAGGTTTTGATAATCGCCCGACCTGTCTGATGACAGAACCTACGCTGACAACGATTAATGTCCCAAAGGATGTTTTCGGTGCTTTGGCCGTTACCACTCTCGTAAATAAGATGGAATCCAATTATGACGGGTTTCTAAAAATTGAAATCGGTACTCACTTGATTAGTCGGGATAGTGTAAAAAAAATCGGCTAATGAAAAGGAGCAGTCATTACTGACGGCTCCTTTTATAATAGTTGGGTCTTCGATTGCTTACTTTCTTCGGTGGTTCCACGATCACCGGCTCGGTTATAATCAGGGGATAGGGATGATCTTCCACGATGGGTATCTTTTTCCCGATGAGCTTTTCAATGTCCTTCAGCAATGGCTTTTCTTCTGCATCACAAAAGGATAGTGCCACGCCTCCCAGTCCCGCTCTTCCTGTCCGCCCGATCCGATGGACATAGGTTTCCGGTATATTGGGCAGATCATAATTGAACACATGGGACAGCTCAATGATGTCGATCCCTCTTGCTGCGATATCCGTTGCCACAAGGACCCTTGTCTTTCTCTCTTTAAAGTTATTTAAAGCAAGCTGACGGGCAACCTGGGACTTGTTCCCGTGGATCGCCTGGCCCAGCACTCCGGCCTTCGCCAGATCTTTGATGATTTTATCCGCTCCATGCTTTGTTCGCGAAAACACCAGCGCCGATTCAATGGTTTTGTCTTTTAAAAGATGGATCAACAGCTGTTTTTTGTCTTTTTTATCTACAAAATAGACGGATTGATCAATGATGTCCACGGTAGAGGATATGGGCGTCACCGCAACCTTTACCGGATCCGTCAAAATAGAGTCCACAAGCTTTGTGATTTCCATCGGCATCGTTGCAGAAAACAACATGTTTTGTCGGATGGAAGGCAGATGGGAAATGATTTTTTTCACGTCATTGACCATTCCCATGTCCAGCATCCGGTCCGCTTCATCCAGTACAAAAAACCGCACATGGTGAAGGTTGACGAATTTTTGATTCATTAGGTCGATCAATCTGCCCGGAGTTGCCACCAGGATATCGATACCGGCTCTGAGGGCGTCCGTCTGAGGCTTTTGGCCAACGCCGCCGTAAATAACAAAATTTTTGAGGCCTAGATTTTTTCCATAAGTTGAAAAGCTATCCCCGATTTGAACGGCCAATTCTCGGGTTGGCGTCAATATGAGCGCTTTGATAAATCTTGGTGACTTCGGATCTCTTTTTTCAGCAGAAAGCATTTGCAGGATCGGAATCGCAAAAGCTGCCGTCTTACCCGTTCCGGTCTGCGCACAGCCGATCAGATCCCTTCCCTCTAATAAAGGGGGGATTGCTTGCTGCTGTATATCGGTTGGTATTGTGTATCCTTCGGACTTTACAGCCTCTCGGATAGGCAATATGAGGTTTAATTTTTCAAACATTTTTCTCCTTGTTGCGAATGAATGGATTCATTAGAAAAAAATCCGGATGACTAAAACTATCATCCGGATTTTGAATTATAGCTTGTTTAAAGTGAACGGAAAGCTCTGCTTTTACTCTTCCGTCTTTTTTACGACTGATGAAATAATTACAGGCGTAGCAGTAACTTTTTTTGGTTTTTTCTTATTTTTATCTTTTTTAATACTTTTATCTCCCATTGGAAACACCTCCATTTTCTATTACGAACCCTTCGGATGATGAAGAACTGTATCTTTTCTCAAGATCAGAAATTCCGAATTCGAACTTATATTTCATTTGACATTTTAAATTACATTTTGTATTAGATAAAACTGTTTTTATCATCCTTGATTTCATTATACCATAAAAATACGCTTGTATGTTTTAATATTTTTTGCTGCATATTTGCACGTTAATTTGCATTGATATTTTCACCCAAAGGCAATATAATATTATCAAAAGGAGGTTGTTTCTATGCCAAATATTAAACCTGTTTCAGATTTAAGAAATTATACAGAAGTACTCAACGAAGTAGCTGAAGATAGCCCTGTTTATTTAACCAGGAACGGACGAGGCGAGTATGCAATCATAAAACTCAAGGATTTAGATAAGCTGAAAGCGACGGTGCGATTACTGTCGAAGTTAGAAGAAGGCGAGAATTCAGCAAGGGAGAAAGGATGGCTTTCATCAGATGATGTCGAAGCCACATTGGGATTGTAATCATGCCAAAAGTGGAATATTCTCCAATTGCATTAGAAGATTTGCAATACATCAGGGATTACGTTTCAGATATTTGGGGAGAAGATGTTGCAAAAATAATCTTGAAAAAGATTACATCTGATATTAGTAGGTTAGAACAGTATCCGGTATCAGGAGTTGATCTGGGAAAGATTATTGATGCGCCAACAGAATATCGTTGTTTGTTTTCAGAAAAGAATTATGTTTTTATCGTCTTCAATTTGATAAAATCCGCATTGTACGCGTGTTAAATGAACGGCAGGATTATGTACAACTATTGTTTGGAATCAGAACCGACACCGATTAGAATGATATAAAAAGACCGTGAAAATTCAATTCAGAATTTCACGGTCTTTCTTATTATGACAGTCGCGTAGCTTTTATATTTCAACAACTACCGTTTACCGCAGCAATATAGTCATCAATACAATCCCCAATTCGATCTTTGATCAGTGCCAAAGGCTTGTTCTCTATATTTTTTGCACGGACTCTTATATATTGAGATGGCATATATTGGCTTAATAAGGTCAACGGAATTTCACGGCTATCCAGATTTGCAATCAATGTATCAATCGCTTGTATCACCCTAGGCTTCGGCGAATAGTACCGTGCACGGTCAGAAAAGCTAAACGCCCTTTCAAAGATGAGCTCACGATCAGTACCATGATAATGATTTTCCCACTTTGAAGTGTCCGCCAGCATCTCTGCTTCTAAAACATTTCTGAAGTTTGATACCCCTCTGCCGAACGGGTGGATCAAGCTCAATTCTTTTTCTATCATCTCCAATGAAAAGAGAGCTTCGCGGAAGGCAAAAGTAAGTGCCGGGCCTACCTTTAGAATTGCGTACCCGTCTTCTACTAATTCTCGTAAGCTTTGTCTTGTCTGATAATCAGTCGAATGTGCTTCGAACACCATTTTTGTGCTATTTTCCAATACTGCTGAAAGCTCTTTGGCAGCCTCCCGATTGTATTCATGTACTGCCGAGTCCCCAAATTCCACTCCCGGCTGAACAACAAGTCCAATAACTCTATCCCACGCTTGGTAAAGACCCAATGTTAAAAAGGCATTCCTAAAACTGTCTATAGTCTCTCTCGCTGCAGACGGCGTTGTCACTGTTACCATGTCCTCTTCCATCTGCACCCCACCGGGAATCGGTACCTCACTGCCAATTATGTAAACTGGGGCATAAGAATTGGGATATTGACTTTTTCTCTTTATGTACTCTTCTTCGCACACCTTGCAGAGTTCCGCTGCACGTTCCGCAATAGTTGCGTCAGACAGCCGCGTATTCGTCGGATCGGTCGAGATCTTCATGCTTGTGTCAATATGGATCTTGGTAAATCCAGCCGCAACGTATTGCCGGACAAGCTCTGCTGCGTTATCCATAGCCTCATGTTCAGACAATCTAGTAAAGGTTAGCGGACCCAGATGATCCCCCCCCCAAATCAACTTGTCTTCAGGAAATTTTTCCTGGTCTGCAAGACGGAGAACAAACCGTATAAAGTCTTCAGGCCGCATTCCTGTGTAACCTCCAAATTGATCAACTTGGTTTGCAGTTGCCTCGACCAGCAAATATTCTCCGGTTTGCTTAGAACGTTCCATTGCTGCTCTTAGAACATATTCATTGGCGCTGCAGCACGAATAAATCCCAATCTTTTGATTGTTACGTTTCTTTAGTAATTCTTGAATCGGATGCATAGTGTCCTCCAAAATTATATAATGAGTTTTTCATTTTCTCCTTATAAAGAACAGATAACCGTCTATGCAATAAAGAAAGTTATCTGTTCTCGAAAAGGAAAAAGAAAAAGCCTGTTCACATTTCATGTTAATTTGTTATTATTATGACTGCAGCATCATTTGAATGCTTTCCATAGAGATTTTTCCTTCCATTGGGCCAAAAGCCATCGCATTTAATGCGCCTGCTGCCGATGCCATTTGCGCGGAATCTTTTATATGTTTGCCTTGCAGGATTCCGGAGAGAAATGCTGCGTCAAAGCAATCACCTGCGCCTGTTGCGTCAACCTGTTCAATATTGTAGGCGGGAATATAAAATTTCTCTTCCCGTGTTCTCACTTCACATCCCTTGGAACCAAGTTTAAGCACGATCACCTCTAGCACTTTGTTTTGAAAGAGCTTTTCCAATGAAGCTTCAACGGTTTCAGCCTGCGCAATCATCTTAAGCTCTTCCACGCCGGGTAGCAGTACAGAACAGTTGTCCATGACCGGCTGTATGATTTTTTGCAGATCACCATGCAAAAGTTCCGGGCGAATGTTGGGATCAAAACTGATTTTGGCACCATTTGCTTTCATCTTGTGCATGGTTTTAATGATTTCATTGCAAAACATAGGGTCAGCTGTAAGTGAGCAGCCCATTATATGAAAATAGCCCACATTTTCAATTGCTTTCACAGGCATCTTTGCACAAGTGGCCGGGGTACCGCCAATGTGGTAAATAAACTGCCGACTGCCATCCGGATTGTACATGACGAAGGCAACCGCGGTTGCCCGCTCATCCCTCTCCTCTACAAACTCCAGATTTACGCCGTCCTTTTTCATTCGGTTAAGTAGATTTCTGCCAAAGCCATCTTTCCCCACACCTCCGATGATACCTGCCTCAACGCCCAACCTTGCTACTGTATCAATGAAAATAGCCGGTGCTCCGCTGGGAAACGGACCAATATAATCTCCAGCTACCTCATGACTCATACTGACGCGCGGTCGCATGATTTCCACAAGCAATTCACCCATAGTCCAAATACTCTTCATATCTAGTACTCCTTATGCAAATGCCTTACGCAGGAACTCAAGTGAGGTTTTAATTTCAGAATCATTCTGTTCTTCGCTTGCACCATTGGTCAGGTCACGCCAAACTTTTATATCAGAGCCAACCTTACCACCCATACGAACAAACGGTTCCATCACGACTCCTTTATCATATCCAATATCATTGAGTGCCACGCCTATTTCTTCCCAAGGAAGATGACCTTTGCCGGGCACCTTACGATTGCCTTCCCCCACATGAAGATGCCCGAGGTAATCGCCCGCACAGCGAACGGCCTCCGCAATGTTATCTTCTTCAATATTCATGTGGAACGTATCCAGCAATATTTTTGACCGTTCATGGTCAACCTCCCTGCAAAATCTCAAAGCCTCCTCACACGTATTTAAAATATTTGTTTCAAAGCGATTTACTACCTCCAAGCATAAATCAATGCCGTAGGTATCTGCTGTCTGACACAAACGCTTCACGCTATCGACACTGCGTGCCCAAATAGCGGGCTTATCCAAATCAGAAAAGTCGCAGGGCCAGTAACTGTAGAGAACCCCAACAAGAGCGCGGGAATCGACTTTATCCATTGCTTTCATGATAGCGATTAGATAGGCAATACCTGCCTCTCGAACTGCAGGATCTGCCGAGGCTACATCCTTATCCTTTGAGGGCCCAATGTTCGAAGTGATCGTTATGTTAAGCTCCTTGGAAAGAGTATGTAAATCAGACAGCTCTTTATCTGACATGGTAAGCAATTGACCTGCTGAAACCTCTAAAATATCAAAGCCAAGCTCCTTAACTTTCTTTAAGTAATATAAATAATCACCATTCCATTCTGTGGTCCAATAAGCATACAAAGTTCCGAATCTCATATTCACTCCTCTTTTCTTTCCGGTTGTTTATTTAGGTGAAATCCAATTAGATCGACAGCTCGACCTCACCCAGTTTTTTTATTTCAAAACCGTTCTTCTTAAATTCTTCATAATCGAACGCCTCCATCTCATCGTAGGCAAGCTCGTGGAACTCTTTAAAGTTGTTCCAATCTTCAAAGCCGTCACCCAGATTATGTTCTAGAAATGCTTTGGCTGCATCGATTCCCATTTGAGGCGCAACATATTGCGCACCCATAGCCAAAACGTTGCAGTTGTTTCCAGTAATGCTACGCAATGCCGCGGGCACGCTTTCCACAACAGCTGCATGAACATGCGGGCATTTGCTTGCTGCTATATGAATCCCCATGCCTGTACCGCAGAAAATGAGTGCTCTTTCAAATTCACGCTCTGCAATTTTTGCGCCTACCTTTAGCCCGATGCGATGGAACATCTCCGGGTTTTCTTCATCAACGGATTTAACACCAATGTCAGTAACTTCCCATCCATCCGCCTCTAAATCTGCAACGACGGCATCCTTTAAGGGCACGCCGGCGATATCTGCTGCAACAAGAATTTTTTTGTCTTTAACCATATTCATAGTATGTATTCTCCAATTTTAATATCTTTTTATAAAGTAATTGTATAGTTCACTCCCAGCAGTACGCCGATGAGTTTTTCCAAGTCTTCCTTGTTCCCTGTAAAAAACATATGCGAAAGGTATGTCGTCGCCCTGCTGCGATTTGTTCCTTCTCCAATTGTAAGACCGCTGTTTTCAAACTCTGCATAGCCCCCATTGCTTCCGTTGTCGTTGTACACAGACAGAGAGCATCCCTTTTTACCGGGCTGGTCCCACGGATCACAGCAATACGGATTAGCAGGATCATTATAGTACTGTTTATAAATCAAGTAGTAGCCTTCCTCGTTTTTGTTAACATAAACAGTACGTCCTAAAGTATTCAATGCATAAACCGCAGCTTTGTATCGGGTATTGCCATCCATCGTCAGTTCTGCATAACCCTCGTGTACAACAAGGCTTTGTTCATTGACCGGCTCATAGTAATCCACAAAGGCAAAATCTCCGGTATAAGGGATGATGATTTTCCCTTTTGGGTTTACCTGTAACAGATTCCATGGTTCCAAACTTAGACCACCTGGAGCAGATAATTCCTCAAGTGTGAAATCGTGTTCGTATCCACAGAAATCAACATTTAATATTTCCGTTTCCTTCAGCCACAATAGTGGATTTTTCAGAGGTATAATCCGCCGAGAAATTCGAAACTCCTTGGATGCAACCGAGCTTTCATATATCTCGGTTTGTACCGTTTGTTCCAATACCACAACGTCCTTTTGCTTTGAAAGTTTGTAATGACCTGGATCTAGTGCTTGCGGAACAATATAAGAATCATAAAACGCCTTGCGCTCTTTCACAAAAATCGGGTGCTCTGGTGCGATCCAAAAACGGTCACCGCCCAAGTTCCATGAATTTCCTTGTACTAATGTTCGAAATTGCTTTGCGTCAGCAAATGCGCTGTTGATCCATGAGAGAGATTCTCCTTCTCCTAAAAAAGGTCCGAGTACTCTACCTCCGTATTGAGTAACAACTATTTTACTGTTGTTCTCGAGCGACAACACCTCATACGGCATTTCGTTTTCGTTTAATCTGGCAATTACATCGCACAGTTTGATATGATTGTTCATCCGTGCACTCCTTTCTATTTGCTGCATATTTCTACGGCTCTTTTCGACTTTTCCAAGTTCAGCTACTTAACATGCCCTTTAAAGTTGAATGAGTCGAGCATAACCGCAGCAAAGATAATAAGGCCTCGCACGATCGTATAAACATACGGGGACGCGTTCATCATGGCAAGTCCATTCATAATGGTAGTAATGAGAACAATACCCACAATGGTGCCTGGGATGATCTTTCCTTTTCCGCCAAACAGACTTGTGCCGCCGATGACCGCAGCTGAAATAGCCACAAATTCATTGCCCTCACCAAAACTTAGTGCAACGCCGCCGATCTGCCCTGCTGAGAGAATACCGCTAAATGCTGCCAGTGCGCCACAAAGTACATAAGTAAGTATGATCGTCTTATGCACCTTGATTCCTGCTTTTGCAGCAGCCTCCTTAGAGTTACCGATGGCCATGATCTGTCTGCCAAACACTGTTTTTTTCAGTATAAAGTCGAAAACAATCAATGCTAGTACAAACATGATAATCACTACGGGAATTCCAAAAACCCTTCCATTGGAAATGGGAGAAAAGAATACCATGCTAGGTGTTGCTGATGCAGTGAAGGACAGCCCGATTCCCCGCAAGATGCTGCCTACAGACAAGGTTACAATAAACGGTAGAATACAAAATTTTGCAGTCAATATCCCGTTTAAATATCCGATAAGACACCCAAGCACTAATGCGATCAAAATAACCAGAATGTATCCCAACGGTGTTTCAAATAGGCTGAGAGGAATGAAGCCACCCGCACCCACCAGATAAGATACTACCGCGGAAACAAAGAACATATTGCGCCCAAGTGATATATCAATACCACCTGTTACCATTACGAATGTCATTCCGATGGTTGCAATTCCAAGTGGCGCTGCCTGCTGCAAAATCAGCAGCAGATTATCAATTGTCAGAAATCGGCTATTGGCACACGAAAACCCTACAATGAGAATGGCAAAGATAATGTATACTCCAGTTCTGGAAATAACTTCAACCATGCGCTTATTTTCAAATTTAATTTTGGTTTGTTCCATACGTTATCTCCTCCCTTCTACAAAGCCAGCTTTATTATTGCTTCTTGGCTGAACTCCTCTTTACTAAGTTCCCCACTGATTGCTCCATCTTTTACAACTATGATTCGATCACAAATTCCCATCAATTCCTCCATCTCAGAGGAAATCACAAGAACAGAAGCGCCCTTTTTCGCCATTTCCATAATGATAGAATAAATCTCAAACTTGGCACCCACGTCAACACCACGGGTAGGCTCATCCAAGATGAAAATGTCCGGATCAATAGCAATCCATTTACCAAACACGATCTTTTGCTGATTGCCGCCCGAAAGACTGTCCGCTGTCTGCTTTTGTGCATCTGTCACTTTAATGTTCAGCTTGCGAATGGATTCAGTAATAATTTTCTCTTCTTCTTTTTGATCCACTACAGAAAAGCGTTTTAATATATCTTTAATTTTTACGAGCGTCAAGTTTTCGGACACAGGCTTAGCAAGTAAAAGACCTTCTAAATGTCGATCCTCTGAAACCAAAGCAATGCCATTTTTAATACTTTTTTGTGGCGTAGGGTTTGAAACTTTAACCCCTTTCACTTTAATTTCTCCGGACACCATGCCACTTAAGCCATAGATTGCCCTCACGAATTCTGTTCTTCCTGAGCCCACCAGACCGTACATCCCTAGTATTTCGGATTTGTGCAGATCCAGAGACATATCCTTAACTTTTCCGTCGCTTGAGATAATGTTCTGCGCAGAAAGTGTTATTTCCTCTTCCGTTTCCTTTTCACACTGTGGGTACAGCTGATCGATTTCCCGTCCAACCATTTGAGCAATCAACTTTTCCTGTGTAATGTTTTCTGCCTTGTCGTCATATACAATGCAGCCGTCACGCAGTACGGCGATGCTGTCGCTCAGCTCGAAAACGTCCTCTAAAATATGGGAAATATAGATGATTGAAATATTCTTTGACTTCAGTTCCCGAATTGTATGAAACAATTTTTCCTTTTCGCTGTGAGAAAGAGATGTCGTAGGTTCGTCAAAAATCATAATGCGGGCATTTCTCATTAGCCCTTTCGCAATTTCAATCATCTGGCAAACCCCGGTGGATAACGAACCGACTATCGTGTTCGGCTTCACGGGCAATGAATAATGCATAATAATTTCTTGTGTTTTTTCATTGATTTTCTTGTAATCAATTGCCTTCGCTTTGTTGGTAGGGAAGTCCTCGATAAACATATTTTCCGCTACGGTTAAGTTGGAGAAAAGGTTGAGTTCCTGGTGAATAAAGGAGATTCCCTCGTTCATTGCGTTTTTGGGTGATACAGGATTATAAACTTTTCCAAACACTTCCATCGTACCGCTGTCTTTGAAATGCACGCCTCCGATGATATTCATAATGGTGGATTTTCCGGCACCATTTTCCCCTACAAGACCCAACACCTCACCTTGCCTCAGAACAAGGTTAATGCCATGTAGCACTTGAACACCGCAAAAGCCTTTTTCGATTCCATTCAAATTCAATGCAATTGCGTCTTTCATTTTTTACCTCCCAAAACATTCAGTCTTCTGCTCTGCTTTACGTTGATGCCCACGAGTGTGGCAATCAAAATCAGAACGCCTTGGAACAGCATCAACAGGTTCCACTCTACCTGAAGCAAATTCATGGTGTTGTTTAACAGTGTAATGAACAGCACCCCATACAGGGTTTGCTTGATGCCGCCAGACCCGCCGGAGGTACTTGTTCCTCCAACAATTACGCATGCAATGATCGCAAGAAACATTTTATCTCCAAGAGAGGCAACGCCCGCTTCGTTTCTTGCCGTCAGCAAAATACCTTCCACTGCTGCAAACATACTGGCCAGCAGCATGATGTACACTGTTACTTTTTTTACATTCACACCGGAAACCTCAGCGCAAACATTATTGGTACCAATGGCATAAACTTCTCTTCCAAATTTTGTTCTGGAAAGCAGCCAATGGCAGAACAAGCAACAAAGGCCGGAAATTGCTATCGGAACAAAAAAGAAACTTCCCGATCCACCCAGAACATAAAATTCATTACTAATGCCGTTGATGGAGGACTTTCCTGTCAGGTTCATACAAAGCAGTACCGCAATCCCGCTGAATACCAAATTCGTGGCCATTGTGGCGATGAAGGAAGGAATTTTCAGCTTAGCAACTGCAAAGCCATTAATAAGTCCAACCAGCAATCCTATTCCCAGCATCGTAATAATGGCAACCGGGATGGAAACAGCCGGATTATCTGCGATTGGAGATAGCGCCATGATATAAGCACCCATAACACTGCCCAAGGTTAGAGTTGCGGTAACAGAAAAGTCAATGCCGCCATTCAAAACAACGAATGTCAGGCCACAAGAAACAACCAGTAAATCCGATACCTGCAAAAAGTAGTTTTTAATATTGTATGTTGTCGCAAAATTAGGTACTAAAAAAGTTGCTGTCACAAAAAAGACTATGAGCACCGGAAGAATAGGGGCGTCGATTAATATTCCTTTTGCCTGTGCTTTCATTTTGTTCATGAATTCTTATTCCTCCAAATTTTTGATAACATTCATGGGGCATTTTTCAATACCCCATGAACGGACTAGGCATTTGCTTTTATTATTTCAGCATGTCCCAACTCCATACAGTCGGACCTACCTCTTCAAGATTATCCATAGTCGCTATGATACCGTTGTCATAAATAATTGGATCTGAAGGTCTTTCTCCATTAGCCATCTTTACAGCCCACTCTACGCACTGTTGTCCTTCAAAAATCGGGTTTTGTGCTGCGTCTGCTTCGCTAAAACCATCCTTTAAATATTGCATACCAACTTCGTCACCGTCAAAAGTCAACAAAGCAGTATGATTGGCTTCCCCGACTTTACCCCATTTGTTAGCCTGCTCCAGTGCGGAACGAATTGGGGGATAAAGGAAATCAGATGGCGTGATTACAAGGTTTGCATCCGGATTTGCCTGCAGCGCATTCTGCAATCCCTTCAGTGCGATGTCATGATTCCACTCTGTGGGAATCTCGGACACCAGCTCAAAAACATCCTTATATTCATCTAGTGCTTTTTTATGTCCGGCTTGACGTGCAACCGCTCCACCATCACCAAGGTTGCCAACAAGAAGAATTACTTTGTAAGTTTCACCGGCGGCCCTTGCTTTTTCGCCGAAATATGTAACTACGTCATAAGCCATTCTTTCATTGTCAGCAAGCACCTGAAGATCTGGTACTACATCATCGCTTTGTATTGCACGGTTATCCATAATAAAGTTCACACCCGCATCCTGTGCTTTTTTCACCGCCGATGCAATGGAAGCACCATCTTTAGGGAAGCAAATGATTGATTGGCAGCCTTGAGCAATTAGATTTTCAATTTGCTGATTCTGTTTTGTAGGATCACCCTCTGCAATCGAAACTACCAGCTCAATGCCCATCTCCTCAGCCTTTTGTACCATGGCTTCGTGGTTCTTCACAAGAAATTGGGATTCCAAGGATTCCATTGAAAGACCAATTTTAACTTTTTCCGGGGCTGCAGATGTGTCTGCGCTTTCGCCGCCGCAAGCTGTAAACGTGACTAAACTCATTACTGCCACCAACATGAAAACTAGTGCCTTTTTAATACTCTGTTTCATTTTTTCTCCTCCTGTTACGCTATATTATTTGCATGAATGCAAATGTAACCATAAATGTGTGGGGTCAATTGAGAATACCCCCTCATAGGAATAGGGAAATCGATTTCTCTAAATCGATTTTTTTAGCACTTTTACACCCCGCGCATATGCTATCAAGCATACGCAACTCAACAAAAAAGTGCTAACCATTATTGCCTAATCTAAATTAAACCGCATATAGAAATCCACATTGCTCTTACAAACAATGATTGGATTCACCAGTTTGATTTTTTCAAATTCCTTACGTTCTGTGGCTATTTCATAGATACGCATCAACCCGTCACAGCCTTGTTTAAAAGGGTTTTGAAATATTGTTGCCGGCATCAGTCCTTCACTGATATACTTTACAATTCCTTTACCTATATCGCTTGCAACAATTTTGTACTTATCAAGTAGATCTCTCTTGTAAAGCTCTTCACAAATTGCATTGGATACAGCCGAGTTAATATAAATACCGTCAACCTTTTGGGTGCCTGTTTGAATAAATTCCACAAAATAATTGATCGCTTTCGTAGCGCTGCCGTCATCGTAAAATTTCCCGACGATATTCAATTTTCTCTCTTCAGCCTCTTTCAAAAATCCAAAATTGTTGTGGCGCAAAATACCGGTATTTCTGTCTCCCATAAAAAAGCAAATATTCTTATCGACTGTAATCCAATCCAGTAGCTCTGCCGCCATACGGCCGGCCATCTCTCCATCCGGGCGAACACAATAATGCGAATGTATTGTAGAGATATCAGAGTTTACTACCATTACAGGAATGCCAGACCGAATCAGGGTATCCACCCCAAGCGCTATTTCTTCTGTGTCGCTCACAGAATAAATTAAAACTGCACTTGGGGCCTTTTGTTGAACCTTTCCAAGCAGCTCACACACTGCCGATTCACTGTGCTCTGCTTTGTCAATGACATGCTTGCTAACTTTTAAGTTAAAATCCTTTAAATCTTCATACGCAGCATCGATTCCTTCCAGAATTTTATCGTAAAACTCTGCAATGGATCCGTAAATAATGACTTCAATACGAATTTGCTTTCTGGATAGCGAAGTTGCAGCACGATTTGGAGTATACCCCATTTCTGCTGCTTTCTGTATGATGAGCTCACGTTTCTCTGCGCCCACCTTCGGTAAATTATTCAAAGCTCTCGTTACAGTGGCAGGTGATACATCCAATTGCTTCGCCACATCGTAGATTGTTACTTTTTTCATATCTTGCTTCCTTTAAACATTTTCGTCGGTTTATAAAAGGTAAATCGATTTCCCTGTTTGCATTCTACACAAGTATTTTTCCTTTGTCAAACATTATTTTGCTGGAATATTACATCTTAATGATTTTTGCTATACTTTTACATATGGAAAAGTGCACCTTCAATTGCTAGTTTGAGTCTAGCATTTGAAATGCACTTTATAAGAATGTGTAATATTTTTAAGTCTGCCTCTTATGAAAAACCCATTTACCTGGGAGAGTCCTATTCTTTGAAACTGTTTTCCGCTTCTTGTTTTTTAATATTTTCGATTACTGCTTCCTCAGACAATACCGCTTTCCGCGCAATGGATTTCAACGGGGTTCCGTCCTCCGTATAATCGTGTTTAAAGGTATCGTATTTTCTTGGGTTTAGCGCCACCGTCACTAGGGAGATGCAGATCATCAATTCAAGGATCAGTGCAGGTCCGCCGCCCAGATTGGACAGCATCTTGACTCCATTGACACCTGCCGTTGTGATCATGACCCAGGTGACCAATCCGATCAGGATTCCCCAGAAAACCTTCATCCACATGGAAGGCTCCGGGTCCTCCGGCGAGATCCCTGTTGTGCTCATGCCTCCAAGTGTGGTCGTATATGCGTCCGAGCCGGTGACATAGGATATAAACATACAGAAGATAAACACCGGAACGGTAATGGCCGCGATGGGATACTGGTCGAGAAATGCATAAACAGCAAATTCCGGTCCTGCCGCCATTGCTTCTGCCAATTTCCCGCCGGTAAGCTCCAGCTTAATGGCCGCACCGCCAAAGATGAGCATCCACAGGATGTCAAAGAGCGCAGGCAGTACAAACAATACGGTAAGGGCTTTCCGAATGGTATGACCATAGGAGATCCTCCCGAGAAACATTCCGGAAATCGGAGCCCATGCCAGCCAGTTGCACCAATAAAAGATCGTCCACCAGCCTGCCCATGGATCATTTGCAGCAGCACCGGTAAAGCAGGCTTTCGTAAAGAAGGTCTGCAGGTGATTTGCAAAGGCTTCCACTCCAAGGTTCAGCATGAATGCGGTCGGGCCAAAAACAAATACGAATAGTGCAAGAATTAGAAATACTCCGAAGTTGATTTCCGACAGTCGTTTGATCCCGTTGAAAAGCCCGGTAATGGATGAGATCACAAACGTCGCGACAACGGCAAAATCCACTGCGGCCCAAAGCAACGCTCCGGTTTGGACTCCGGTCAGATATTTTAAGCCTCCTGCGATGGAGAGTACCCCGGTTCCCAGGGAGGCTGCCATACCGGCAATCAACGCATACATACAGATCGCGTCGATCCCCTGAGACCATTTCCCGAGGATCCTGCTGCCGAACAACGGTGTCAGCGTGGAGCCAAGGGTATAAGGATTCTTCATATTATAAAAGGCAAATGCAAACATGATGGAAGGAACCGCATAAATAGCCAACGGCAAAAATCCCCAATGGATAAACAGCGTCGACATGGAAAAGACCGCCGCTTCCGGACTGTTTGGCGCAAGATGAAGTGATTCAGGAGGAGAAGTCAAATGATAAAGCGGTTCCGAGGTTGCCCAGAATAAGATCCCAATGGCGATAATGCTTGTGAGCGTGATGGAAAAATATCTTACATTATCCAGCATAGGAACTGCATTCCGTCCTCCGATTCGTACATCTCCAAATTTTGAAAATAAAATGAAGAGGATGACGCCGAGCATGACAAGAACACCCAGACAGAAGGCCCAGGCGAAGTTGGTCATCAGCCACGAATTTGCGCCATTGATCATATTGGAAAAGCCGTCCTTGTCTGCAAAGTTGTAGATGCAGGCAACGACAAACAGTATCACCGGAGGCCAAAACGCAAGGGGCTTGATTTTTTTCATTCTTCTCACTTCCTTTTCATGAAAAGGTTTGGTTTTTTAAATCACTATGAACTTCCGAAGCTTTTTCTCCGGAAGTTCATAGAATTTGTTTGTTCCTTTATATTTGTTTGTTCCTTTATGAAAGAAGGCTTTTATGCTTCTTGTTTTGCATTGGCTGCATTGGTCGCCTTTGCCTTCTTAACCACCTTGCTCAGCACCATCAAACCGATAAATGCTACCACAAAGAGTCCGATCATATACATGAAAATCATTTTCTAGCCGGCAACGCCCGGATTTTTATCCAGTATATTCCCTAATAATACAAAGTTAAAGGTATCGGAAGCAAATGCTATGGTGGAGATCAGTCCGACCGCCGCACCCATCAGGGATACAGGAGTACCGGCTTCTCCTACCGGAGCAAAGTAGAGCCCTCTCAGCATAAAGATCAGGAATCCGATCAGTACGGTTACTCCGGAAACTACGAATACCATCGCATTGCTGACCGGTACCAGCAGCATGATCAGCAGGCAGGCCACGGCGACCAGGATCACTCCCTGCATTACCGGAATGGAGGATCCGACTTTCTTTGAAACTCCACCCGCAAGAGCGCCTGCAACCGGTCGGAAGATATGGCTTCTCAGGGTAGCTACAACTCCCGCCGCAACAGCGGATAAGCCGAAGACATCGGTCATGTACGGAGTGAGATAGCTCGATGAGGTATACGTTGTATAAATCGAAAAGATAACAACAGCAAGCACCCATGTTATAGGCATTTTAATAATAATCAGGATATCTTTCAATACATTTGCGCCAACTTTTTCTTCCGATTTATTATCGACCATAAAGAACCATGCAGCAACGCCGACTAAGATGCAGACGGTGGAATACACCCAAAGGATGTAAGCGAAGTTTTCCGTCAAGCCGCCCAGCGCATTAAATAAAGCCAGTGTGGAAAGAGCCACAACGGAAGTTACGATGCCTCTTCCGCCTTCGCAGAAGCTGAAAAGTCTTCCCTGCTCGGACTCGTCGCCAAGCATGCTGACTGCCTTAAGCATGGTAGCCCAGAAGGTCAGGATCGTAGTAATTCCCCAGAAACCGAAGAGCAGCATGGTGCCGGTGTAGGAAGGCCAAGTCGACAGGTAAAACCCGCCAAGGCCGGTGCCTACCAGGGAAAAAGCGATCAATTTTCTGTGTGAGAATCTGTCTGCAAGCCAACCGCCGGGAAGATAAAAAATCATTGCAATAATACCATACATGCTCATGGAAGCGCCAAACTCTCCGTTGGTGAGCCCGAGGCCTTCGATCAGCGGCTTGTAATATGTATATCTCAAATAAGGCAGTTCATAAATAATTCCGCCTGCCATGGCAAGAATCGCCAGAATGATCCATTTTCTTTTTGAATTCAATGTCTTCTCCATTGAGATTATCCTCCTTAAAAATATAAAATATACTTAGGGAATTGAAACGGATTTGCTCGCAAACCACCACCTTTCTTTCATGCGAACATTATTTCATTGCCTCATACACAGTTTTCAGAGTGCTTTCCATCATCTCGGGAAGCTGACGATATGCCTGTGTATTGATTTGCGTGTATATTTTATGATGATCCATGTTCGGCATAAACTCATCTTTTTCCTTGACCATGTGCTTCACGGCTTCTTCGAAATCCGGATACACTCCGGTCGCTACCGCAGCGCAGATCGCCGATCCCAAAGCAGCAGCTCCGTTGACCTGAGTCCGGACCGTTTTGACACCATACATATCCGCAAAGATCTGCATATATAAATCGCTGTTGGACCCTCCGCCGGAAACAATAATTTTATCAGGGCTGATTCCCAGGTCCTTGTTCATGTCATCGTAGCAATTCTTCAGAGTCAGAGCGATTCCTTCCAGCAGAGACCGGTAAATATGGCCTCGTGTATGCCGTTCATCAAAACCAAGGATGACGCCTTTTCGGTATAATTGGCTTGCCGGTGCCAGCCAATCCGGGATGGTCAATAGGCCATCCGAACCGGCGGGTACAGTTTCCGCCTCTTTTGCAAGGGCATCCTCAACGGAACAGCCCTCGGCTTTGGCCTTCTTCGCGTATTCCTCACCGATGATTCCCTTATACCAGGAAATGAGCCACATGCCCCTTCGGATCCCGCCGCTCTCGTAAAGATAGTTGTGCGGAATGCAGGAGAGATTCGTCCAGTAATTCTTAGTGCCGGGTTCGTTTTTACTGCCGCTGACCATTGATGTGATATAGGTTCCCAGGGAAACCAGACCCACATTCGGTTCAATCAGTCCCACCCCCAGCGCCTCCACCGCTTTGTCGTTTGCGGTTGCAACCACCGGAAG
>CAZTEH010000001.1:79868-83098 GCA_964612345.1 uncultured Oscillospiraceae bacterium
GAGGTCGGGGAGGTATAGCTGATTTCCGGTTCGTCCTCATAGGTCTCGTAGGCGCGGACGTCCATCCAGCTCATAACCGGCGCTGCCAGCGTTCCATCCGCTTTCATGAAGACTCTGCAGCATCGGATGGAGCAAAGCCCCAGTCCCATGATATCTTTGACATCTCCCTGAAATGTTTTCATCAGCTTCTTGAGTACGATTTTCAAGCAGTCCCAAAGATCATCGTCCGGATGCTCTACATAGCCGGGTTTTCTCGACATCATCGGCTTTAAGCCTTCGCTTTCACTGCAGACGACTTCCCCGTGCTGATTGAAAATATAGACTTTCGTACTCTGGGAACCGCTGTCGATTCCGATCAAATACTTGTCGCTCATCTCATCAAGTACCCGCCGTCAACCGTGAGGTTATGTCCATTGACATAGTCGGAAGCCGAGCTGGACAGGAATACACAGGTTCCCATTAGATCCGCCAGGAATCCCCATCGGTTCGCCGGAATATGGGCAAGGATTTCACCGTTTCTCTTGGCATCGCTTCTGGTTTTTTCTGTCAGCTTGGTTGCAAAATATCCCGGAGAGATGGCATTGACCTGGATATTAAATTGCGCAAGCTCGTCGCACATGGATTTTGTCAGTCCGACGATCCCATGCTTGGTTGCCGCATAAGCAGGCGACCACTGACCGCCAAGGAACGCAAACAGGGATGCGATATTGACGATCTTGCCGCTCTTCTGTTTGATCATATATTTGCAGGATTCATGGATCATCTCAAAGGCTGCCGTCAGATTGACGGAAACCATTTTATCCCATTCTTTTCTCGTAAATTGAGTCACATCTTCAATGTTGATGCAGATTCCGGCGCAGTTTACTAAAATATCGATGCTGCCCCAGGTGTTGACGCATTCATCAACCACTCGTTTGCACTCACCCTCTGCCGTGATGTCTGCGTAAACATATTTGTATTCCACTCCGCAGGCTTCGACCCATTCTTTGGTCTCGCTGTCATCTTCCATGACGCTGACTGCCATAACATTTGCTCCGCCCTTTGCCAGAGCCGTTGAAAAGGCCTGCCCTAAACCGCTGTTCCCACCTGTTACGATTGCATTCTTTCCCTTCAGTGAAAAGAAATCCATGTTAAAATCCATAATGTTCATGTTGTCCCTCCTATTTCCATTCCTTTGCTATTTTAACCATTAGTTTCTCGATAAATTCTTCGGCATCCCCCTCTACAACGATGTCCGACCGGCTGCAGATCGGGGCGTCCCTGTTGGTATTTACGGAGATGATGTTTTCAACGTTCTTCAAGCCTTCCATATGCTGAAGCGATCCCTTGATGCCCAATGCCATGTAGAGCTTCGGGCTGACCGTTTTACCGGATTGCCCTACCTGTATGCTTCGTGGAGCAATTCCGCTGTCCACTGTTTTTCTGCTTGCCGAAACCTGTGCGTTCAACTCATCTGCCAGCCGTTTCAGCTTGTGGAAATAGCGTGCAGTGCCTCCGCCTCCCGAAATCAGGATCTCGCTCTCCCGGATGTCCCTGGTTTTTTCCTTTTCCCTGGTTTCGATCAATTCGATTTTACTGTCCTCGATTCGTATGGGGTTATATTTGATTTTCTCTGTCCTCTTCTTTGCCGTTTGCCGTTGTACCTCCGCCTGATAGGAAAACACATTCTGGCGCACGCTCATCATCAATGGAACGCGATTTCGGTTGACGATACCGGCCATGATCTTCCCGCTGAAGGCAGGCCGCACCATTTCAACAACGCCGTTCTTATGCCGAATGGCAGTAACATCTGCGACAAGCCCCACTTGCAGCCGCATGGCAGCTCTTGGGGCGAGCATTCTTCCCAGCTGTGTGGCGGGGAACAAAATGCTGTCAAAATGATAGAATCGCTGGAGCTCCTCCAGAACATTCGTCATGTTGATCACATCATAACTCCGGATGCGCCGATCGGTCACCTCGATGAGGTAATCAAACAGTCCTTCCGCCTCATTGCAGCTTGCATCGAATGAAACCGCATAGGTTTCATATTCCTCTGCATCGTAAACCTGGCGGACGACCTCCAGCAGATCCATGGAGTTTTGGAAATGATTCTGTTCTACATAAATCAAGCTCTTTTTCAAATCAGACAAATCCTTTATCCTTTAAAAATGAATATACCGTATTGATTCCTTCCGGATCATTCCTGACGATATGCTTATCCTTCTTATCCATTATTTTTACGAAGGTGTCGGAAACCTGGGTCAGCGAGCCGCTGATTCCAACCTCGTCCGGGTCGAAGCCGAGGGTCTCATTGTCAATGATCTCGA
Source organism: uncultured Oscillospiraceae bacterium (assembly GCA_964612345.1). Lineage (GTDB taxonomy): Bacteria > Bacillota > Clostridia > Peptostreptococcales > Anaerovoracaceae > Anoxybacterium. The sequence continues at coordinate 82,175 of CAZTEH010000001.1, forward strand.
TCCGATCCCTGACGTATCGCTCCAGATCCTCGTATTTGATATAGGGTAGTTTATAGTTCCGTTGCTTCTGCAGGCTCAAAATCGCCGGCATGGAAATTTTGTATTTTGCAAATACCGTTTCCTCGTCTGCCTCGATCACGGCGCTTTCGCTTCCGAAGGTTTCCTCCTCGATATCCACCACATTGGACATCTGGCAGATATTCAGGATTTCACCAAGCTGGGAGGGAACATGAGAGGTGTCTCCATCCAGAGCATTGGTACCCGTTAAAATGCAGTCGTAGGCTGCGCTGCTCAGATATTTCCCCAGGATCCTGCTGGTGATGTAGGTATCGCTCCCCACATACATTTTATCAGAAATCAATGTTCCCTTATCCACATTCAACCGCAGGAGGTCTTCCATGTGAGGGATGACGCTTTGCGGTGCCATTGTCACGATTTCAAGTGTGGTTTCCGGGTGACACTCCTTGATTTTCAAAGCAAAAGCCAATGCACTGGCATCGTCCGGGTTCAGGATCATTCTGACGTTTTCCCGAACCAGTACATTTTTTTCATAATCGTATATGAAATTTTCAACATCCGGGGTGAATTTCACCAGGCAAATGATTTTCATTTTTGATATTTGAATCCTTCCTCTTGAGGAAATATGGTTCCGAAATTCATGATCCCGTTTGGATCAAATGCTTGCTTCAACTTTTCCAGCATGTAGTATGCGGAGCCGTGCTCCTCTTTGGTCCATTCATTTCTGTATTTGCCGATTCCGTGATGGTGGCACATGGACCCGCCTAATTTCAGCGTTTCTTCCACGATGATGGCCTGCAGCGGATGATGGTAGATTCTCATTTCATCCTCCGGATTGCATTTGATGTCGTAGTTGTAAACAAAGTACATGTTCGTTCCATTTATGTAGCTGTGGGAAGAATGTCC
>CAZTEH010000001.1:83198-84327 GCA_964612345.1 uncultured Oscillospiraceae bacterium
GGATTTCCTTCTGCCATGAAGATCAGGACGCATTTCTCTTTATAGAAATGGTAAAAATGCTGTCTGGCATCCTCTTCGGAATAAACACGGGAAACCGACGGGCGGTAGCCGTTGACGATGACCTCTCTCAAGACACTGATTCCGGTCTCGACATCCTTGACCAGGTATCCATAAAATTTATTGTTCTCAGGAAAATATTTAAATATTTTAACCGTAACTTCTGTAATATAACAGAGCGTTCCTTCGTTTCCGATTGCGATGTGCCGGATATCCGGGCCGCCCGCTCTTCTGGATACATTCTTGATTCTTGAAATGTGACCATCGGGGAAAACACATTCCAAACCGACCACCATATCTTCGATTCCACCGTAAAGTGTTGAAAACTGGCCAATGCTTCTGGTTGCTACAAGACCTCCAAATTTGGCTACCGGTTTTGACTGAGGGGAATGGCCGGTGGTATATCCTATTTTTCTCAGTTCATCTTCAAGCACCTGCAATGGCACTCCTGCCTGTACCGTCGCCTGCATATTGTACCCATCGATTTTAATAATTTGATTCAGATTTTCCGAATCAATCACGATGGTGATTTCCTTCCAATTTTCCAGTCCGCCTTCCGTTGCAGTTTTTCCTCCTCTGGGAATCACATTCACTTGATTTTCATTGCAATAAACCAACAGGCGGCTGACTTCGTGAGCGGAATTTGGATACACGATCGCAATTGGCGACGGAACATCCAAAACCTTTCTGGCCTTGGCGTATTTCTTGTATCGGTCTGCAGCCGCATCATACAAATCATCCTGATCCGTGTTGATTTGACTGTCTGATAACATACCCCTTAAACCTTCTAGCAAATTTTCTGCATTCATTAACAAGATCCTCCATTTTTGTCGTATTATTGTCATGACTTATCACTCGTGAAAAGCCGATCAGCCAAATGTATTTTATGCGTCCATCATACTACCCGCCTTGAGGCAAGTCAACAGGAATTGTGGAAAATTTTTTTCTTTTTTATGGTATTTGTATTTATAATGGAAAATTTTCCGTTTTTTCTCTTCCCAAACGGCTTCATTCATGGTAATATAAATCATACGATGATGCGGCCCGTATGATTTAATCACTTTACCGCGAT
>CAZTEH010000001.1:84427-108643 GCA_964612345.1 uncultured Oscillospiraceae bacterium
CAATTATAAGCAATTCATGGACTTCCTCTATGGAAGGGAGATCTCACAAAAAGAAACCTCCAGCGAGTTGGAGCGCATCAAGCACTTTATCGACGATTTTGATGAAACACTCGTGGATGAATTCATTGAAATGGTGGACAACCATGAGAAGATCATTCTTTTTGGATATGGGCCTTCTTTCTTATGTGCGCAGTATTTTGAGTACCGGCTGCGAACCTGCTCCAGCAAATTTATCCTTGCTGTGGGAGACGAGGTCTCAGTAGAAAACATGGTGGACCAAAACACACTGCTTGTAATTTTTACGACCACAGGCACATTTCGCTCCTTTGAGAACATCTTCCGTATTTCAAAGAGCAAGGGCTGTGAGTTGTTGATCGTTGCCGAGGAATATAATGCCACCTTGCTTGCAAACTGCGACCGGTTTTTCTGGCTCTGCAAATATCCCCAGCCCAGTGATCTGAAGCCCTATGAGAAATCAAGAACGGTTTTCATCATCTTCATCGAAGAGATCATCAGTAAGTTATTGACTGCACTTCACTTATAAAAAAAGAGTAAAATACTAAGCCCCTGCGAAAAATTTTCGCGGGGGCTTTGCATCTATGGTTTTCTTATCTTATTTATGTGTCTTATCCTATTTATACGTCCATGGAAATTCGTCCAAGAACTTTATACAACAATTGATATAATAATTGTGCCTCCTCCGGCGAAATGGGAATGCACTCCTTCATTTTCAAAGGGATTTCCAGCGCCTTGTCTTTCAGCAGCTCTCCCTGTTCCGTTATGGTTACAATGACATTTCGTTCGTCCTTACCGTCGCGTTTTCGAAGCAGTAGTCCTTGCACTTCCATTTTCTTCAAGAGCGGAGTCAATGTTCCGGAGTCCAGGTATAAATGCTCTCCCAGGGACTTCACGTTCATGCTTTTTTTCTCCCAAAGCACCATCATTACAATATACTGGGTATAGGTCAAACCGATCTCATCCAAAAATGGTTTGTATTTTTTTACCACTTCTCTGGCTCCGGCGTACAAGGGAAAGCACAGTTGATTTTCGAGTTTTAAATGATCATCGTTCATTTTTCAGCAGCTCCTTAATATCGTTTTCCAGTTTTTCCGGTTTGTCCGTCGGTTTATATCGTTTGACTACGTTGCCATTCCGATCAATCAGGAACTTCGTAAAATTCCACTTGATATTGGACCCCAAAAGACCACCTTTCGCTTTTTTCAAGGATGTATAAAGCGGTGACTCATTTTGACCGTTTACTTCAATTTTTGAGAAACGGGGAAAGGTCGTTCCAAAATTGACCGAGCAAAAGCTGTTGATCTCCTCATCCGTTCCGGGGGCTTGGTTCGCAAACTGATTGCTTGGAAAATCAAGAATTTCAAAACCCTGATCCCGGTATTTCTCGTACAGTTTCTGTAAACCATCATACTGCGGAGTAAAACCGCAGCCGGTGGCAGTATTCACAATGAGTAAAACCTTACCCCTGTAGTCTCCCATCGACACTTCTTCCTTTTGTGATTTCTTCACTTTTATTTCATAAATATTCATAATTATAATCCTTTCAGCGTTAATTAGATTGTGTACAATTGAATTATACACAATCTATTCTCGCCTGTCAACGCCCGTATGCTGTTCTTTTTACTTTTTCAATGGTCTTCGTGATATACTTTGTCAGTTTTTCCTCAAAGACCTCCTCGGTTATCTCATGATTCTCTATCATGAACAGGCCCTTTTCCCAACTGGCGGTCAGGGTTGGATTCAGCAGTTCTTTCGCGGTAAGGCGGACCAGTTCTACGATCGCCTCGCCTTTTGGTTCCGGAGTGACGATTTGTGTCTTATTGTTGATTTTTATATGTCCGATGTCCACCAGCTTTTTGATGATTCCCGCCCTGGTAGCGGAGGTGCCGATGCCGCAGGTTTTTATCTGCTCTCTCAATTCTTCGTTTTCGATATACTTTCCCGCTTTTTCCATGGTAATGATCAGGGAACCATCGGTAAATCTGGATGGGGGCTTGGTTTCTTTTTCCTCCAGATCCATTCCTGTTACATCGCACTTCTCTTTCTTGATCAGCTTTTGAATCGGGGATTCAGAAAGTTCCTCACCTTTTGAAGCAGTCACATCATAAACTTCTTTCCAGCCCTGTACATTCAATGTTTTTGAATTGGTCACGAATAATTCCGATCCGATCCCAGTCTCCACCCTAACAGTATTAAACTCTGCGGAAGGATAAAAAATTGCAAGAAACCGTTTCACGATGAGACTGTAAATATTTCTTGTATCCTCATCCAGCCTGGAGAGGTCCGTTGTCACATAGGTTGGGATAATGGCGTAATGGTCTGTGACCTTGGAGTCATCCACATATCGTTTTGTATTTTTATCGATTCCGAGCTTTCCAAAGTCTTTGATCCTTAATATGTATTCCTTAAAATCCGCGTTTTTATACAATCCGTTTAGGACCTTTGGAAGCTCCGGGACAACATCAGTGGAGAGCACCCGGCTATCGGTCCTGGGATAGGAGATCAATTTCTTTTCATAGAGGCTTTGGGCAATTTCCAACGTTTTATTTACGGAAATTTTATATTTCTTATTGGCCTCCGACTGAAGCTCAGCAAGATTAAAAAGCAAAGGTGCTTGTTCCTTTTTTATCTTCACCTCAACCTTTTTGACCGCAGCCTCCTGGCCTTCCAATTTTTTTATGATCTCTTCCGCTTCTTCTTTGCTGATATATTTATCTTCATTTTCCGAGTCGTCAGCAGGCTTTTTCTCTTCTTTTTTCTTTTGCTGCCATCTTCCTTTATACGCAATTTCGCTGTCTTTTGAAAGAAAGTTCGCCGTTACTCCGTAATAAGGTTTCGGTACAAAATTTCTGATTTCCAGTTCCCTGTCAACGATCAAACCTAATACACAGGTCATTACTCTGCCGATGGGAATTACGGAAGATTTATCTTCTTTTAGAAACGCGGACAGCTTTTTGCCGTATTGACAGGTATAGATCCTGCTGAAATTCATTCCGAAAAGCCAGTCCTCTTTTGCTCTGCAGTAAGCGGCTTTTGAAAGAGAATCATACTCATGGATGCTTTTTGCTTCCTCAATCCCCTTTTTCACCGCATCTTCCGTCTGCGAAGAGATCCATACTCTTTTTGCCGGTCTATCTGTCCCGCTTTGATGATAGACCAGCCGGAAGATGTACTCCCCTTCCCGTCCGCTGTCGGTACAGGCATAAATCACATCCACGTCTTTCCTGCACATCTGCGATTTTATTACTTCAAACTGCTTGGCCGTTCCTTTGTTATCTACCACAACATACTTGTATTCCTTCGGAATGATTGGGAGATGCTCCACGCGCCATAGCTTATATTCAGGATCGTACGCATCCGGATATGCCAAAGTAACGAGATGACCAAAACACCAGGTGATTATGGTATTCTCTGTTTCCGCATAACCCCTGCCTCGATCTGCCGGTGAAATCTGTACACCCAACACGTTGGCGAAACTGGCTGCAACCGACGGTTTTTCTGTTATGTATAATTGCTTACTCAAAATTTATCCTTTACTAAACAGCCGAAATGCTGTTATTATTTTGTTGATCTTAAATAATCCGATGGAGATAACGTTGTAAAGCGTTTAAATACGGAGGAAAAATAGTTCGATGTTGAAAATCCCAATTCGATAGCCGTATCGGTGACATTTTTCCCTTTTCCCAACATTACCTTCGATGCTTCTACCTTTTGAAAATTGATATATTCTCTGGGTGTAAATCCAAGCTGCTGGCAGAATTTCTGCTTAAATCTGGAGAGCGACAGTCCGGAAAGCTCCGCCAAATAATCCAGCGATATGTTTTCGTAAATACTATCTAAAATATAATCAACCGCAGCCTGTATGTCATTTGAAATGATCTTTTCCTGTTTTTTCGAATACGAAATCAATTGACTCAGAAAGTAAATCAGTGCCGATGCCGCATGAAATTTCTCCTCTTCATTCTGATTGTATGTCAGCCTGTAAAATTCTTTCATGAGCTTCTGCATTTCGCCGGTATTTGTGTTGATCAGCCGGGAATTTACTTGATACAAGTCTTCGATTATTTTTTCTTTCCACTCGTTCCCAAGAAATAAAAAATTGTCAGCGCTGATATCAAGCTGAAACCAGTACATCTCATTCAAAGAGATCGGTACCGCACCGGTGCTGTGCGCCTCGTTGGGGAACGAAATATAGATATCTCCCCCTGACAAATGGTGAGTTTGATCATCTGTAAAAAACGTTAATGTTCCTTTGCACAAGTATGTAATTTCAAAAGCATTTTCGTGGTAATGGGGATAAAGTGCTGGGATCGCTTTTGTTACACTGTGTTTCCCGAACATGCGAAGTCCCGGAATATTAAGCTTTTCTTCTGTTTGAATGATCCTTGAACCATCGTCGAAGGGAGGATCTCTCCAGTTGATCGGATTCATAATCCCTCTCCAAAACGTATAATTTTGTATTATGGTTAAAAGTGGATGCAACTAAATTATACTTATTATATAATTCAGAATCATATAAAGCAATAGGATGTGATCAAATTTGAAACGCTCAAAAATAAACTTACTCATTAAAAATACGATTCAATGGCTTGAAGAGTTAAATGTCTGTCTTCCGCCATTTGCCTACTGGACTCCGGAAGATTGGGCAGCAAAGGGACACGAATATGATGAAATTCGTGAAAATATGCTTGGCTGGGATGTAACGGATTATGGCCGCGGGGATTTCGATCAGGTTGGCTTGCTGCTTTTTACAATCCGGAATGGAAACTTGAAGAATCCGGACTATGCAAAGCCATATGCGGAAAAAATGCTGATTTCGCAGGTAAACCAGCTTTCTCCGAATCATTTCCACTGGTATAAGATGGAGGATATCATCAACCGCGGAGGCGGTACCTTGATGCTGCAGCTCTGGAACTCCACGAAAGAAGGGGAACTTGAGGATACTGACGTAACAGTGCGGATTGACGGAAAAGCGTGCACGGTCACTGCAGGAGGAAAGGTATTTCTGAAGCCGGGAGAAAGTATAACCTTACGTCCGGGGCAGTACCACTTATTTACCGCCAAGGAAGAGAAGGTTCTGGCTTGGGAAGTCTCAATGGTCAATGATGACAACACCGACAATCGTTTTTATGAAACACAAGAAAGATTTACATATATCGAAGAAGATGAACCGGCAGAATATCTGCTCTGCAATGAATATCCGGAGGCACGATAACGATGTTTGATATTACAGCATTTGGCGAGTTGTTAATTGACTATACCCCTGCCGGGAAATCACCAGCCGGCATGGATCTGTTCGAGCAAAACCCCGGCGGCGCGCCGGCCAATGTACTTGCATGCGTTTCCAAGCTCGGACAAAAGACCGCATTCATCGGCAAAATCGGTGTCGATATGCAAGGCGAGTTTTTAAGGAAAACGTTGTTGGATGCAAACATTAACACCGACGGACTGATTAGCGATGAAAACTATTTTACAACTCTTGCCTTTGTCAGTCTGAAAGAAAATGGAGAACGGAGCTTTTCCTTTGCACGAAAGCCCGGAGCGGATACGCAGATCCGCAGCGAAGATGTAGATCTTTCCATAATCAGAAACAGCAGGATCTTTCATTTTGGCTCCTTGTCCCTGACGGACAGCCCCGCACGCGAAACCACGATCTTTGCCCTCCAGGAAGCCAAAAACGCAAACTGTGTTATTTCCTATGATCCCAATTACAGACCTCTCCTTTGGAAAAGCAAGGAACAGGCAAAAGAGCAGATGCGTACCGTACTTCCTTATGTTGACCTGATCAAACTATCGGATGAGGAAACAGAGCTGATTACCGGTCATGCGGATCCTCAGGCTGCGGCCAGGCATCTGGTTGACAGCGGAGTAAAAATTGCTGCTGTAACCTTAGGAAAAGACGGTGTGCTGATTGCGACAAAGGACGGGTGTGATACCGTACCTGGAATCCCTGTAGATGCAATTGACACGACCGGAGCAGGCGATGCCTTTTGGGGAGCATTCCTGTTTTCCATCGGACAGCTCAGCGAAAAGACCGGTCGACTTGACGAAAGAATCGTGGAAATTCATTTTCCGAAAATCTTGGAAATTGCGAAATTTGCAAATGCCGCTGCTGCATATTGTGTAACAAAAAGGGGTGCAATCCCCGCTATGCCGCAGCTGAACGATATATTAAAATTGAAGTAATGGTGGACAAAATGAAACACATCAACAACATAACGAAGGATCGCTTTGGCAAATACGGAACGATCATTGATTTTACCGGCAAGGAAGAGAATCCTCAATTTGAAGTAATCATTACCCATGAGACTGATCCCTGGCGGATCGCTATGCTCCGGGTTGAGGAAAGGGAATTTACCTTCTTGGAAAAGCATCCTTCTTCCCTTGAAACCTTTGAGCCTGTTGAAGGTCTGTGCCTGCTTTTAGTGTCATTAGAAACCCAAAAAAGTGATTACGAAATTTTTCTGCTGGACAGACCGGTTTGCCTTGATAAAGGTGTCTGGCACGGGATCGTTAGCTTGTCCGATGTTTCAAAGGTGAAAATAACGGAGAACCTTGAGGTCGCCACAGAATATTACAATTTGGATCAGCCCATGCAAATATTTGTTGAATGAGGTGGAATCATGTCAGAATGTATTGTAAAAATGGAGCATATTTCAAAGTCCTTTCCGGGCGTAAAAGCACTTGATGATGTCTCGTTTTATTTAAATTCCGGTGAGGCAATGGCCTTATTGGGCGAAAACGGCGCAGGAAAGTCTACTTTGATGAAAATATTAAGCGGCGTGTATACCAGGGATGAGGGAAGCATTGAAGTTTTTGGTCAAAGTGTGCATGAGCAGCTTACACCGAAAAAAGCGCAGGAGCTGGGAATCGCGATCATCCATCAGGAATTAAACATGTGCGGCCATCTGACCGTCGCCGAAAATATTTTCCTGGGCAGAGAAGCGACCCGCTTCGGAGTCCTTTCACAGGATGATATGAACAAGGAAGCAAAACGGATCCTGGATGACTTAAAAATCGATATCAGTCCCACTACCGTGATCAGTGACCTGCCTGTTTCAAAGCAGCAGATGGTTGAAATAGCAAAAGCCCTTTCAACGAATGCAAAAATACTGATCATGGACGAACCGACAAGTGCCCTTACAAGCAAAGAAATCGAGGAGCTTTTCCGGATCATCCGGCAGCTGAAGGCACAAGGGAAAGGGATCGCGTATATTTCTCATAGACTAGAAGAGCTTGTTCACATCGTAGACAGCGTAATGATCATGCGCGACGGTAAGTATATTCTTACGTCTATGTTTCAGGACATATCAATGCCTGAAATCATATCGAACATGGTCGGTCGCGAAATCAAAGAGAAGTTCCCGCGAGTGGAATGCAAACGGGGTCAAAAGCTCCTTGAAATCAAGAATCTCAATGCAGGCAGAGCGGTAAGAGACATCAATTTTGATGTTTATGCCGGAGAAATAGTCGGAATTGCCGGGCTTATGGGCGCCGGCCGCACAGAAACAACAAGAGCGATTTTCGGCGCTGATCCGAAGCAGACCGGGGAAATCATTCTGAATGGAAAAGCCTTGAAAATAAATAAGCCCGTTGATTCCATCCGGCATGGCCTTGTGCTTGCACCCGAAGACAGAAAAAAAGACGGACTTTGTATCAGACTGAGTATTCGTGAAAACATCGCTTTGCCTAATCTTGATATTATTTGCAGCAAGCTGGGAATTGTCAATAAAAAAACCGAAAAACAAATCGTGAACGACGCAGTAAAGAATTTTAATATAAAGCTGTCAAATGCCGATGCGGATGCAAGCAGTCTTTCCGGCGGAAATCAACAAAAGGTCGTTGTCAGCAAATGGCTGGCAAGAGATTCAAAAGTTGTTATTTTTGACGAGCCGACGCGCGGGATCGATGTCGCGGCGAAGGTTGAAATCTACAATCTGATGAATCAGCTGAAATTGCAGGGCATTGGCGTCGTGTTCGTTTCTTCGGAAATGCCGGAGATCCTGGGCATCAGCGACCGGATATTGGTTATGTGCGACGGCAGAATTACCGGGGAAATCGAAACAAAGGCGGCTACGCAAAGTCAGATTCTAGAGCTTGCAACTCGTTTTGAGAATAAGGTTGCTGCGCAGTAAAAAGAAAGATATCGCAAATTGGGCGAGCTAATAGAGGAGGGTTACATACATGGTGAAGATAGAGAACCGTATACCGCTTAAAAATGTTTTGGCCGTAAGGGGAATGGCACAGGTCCTGACTGTTTCAGTCGGACTCGTGATCTTATGTATCATATTTGGTCTATTGAATCCTAATTTTTTCTCAAATGAAAATACGATAAACCTGCTGAGACAAATCGCACCGATTTTACTGATCGGGATCAGTCAGGCGTATGTTCTCATTACCGGCAACATCGATCTTTCGATCGGTTCGGTGGTTGGAATGAGTACCATGATCGCTTCCACACTGATGTCAAAAGGAGGCGTAAACCCCTGGCTTGCCGTGCTGATCACCATGGTTGCATGCCTCGCTGTCGGTGTTGCCAACGGTTTGCTTGTGGCGAAATGCAAGCTGCCGCCGTTTATTGCCACACTCGGAACGATGACCATTGCCCGCGGCATCGCACAACTAGCCAATAATAATTATAATACCGACTCCATTGGTAAAATCTTAGGCGACGATGCAGTACAAGGTTTTCGTGATTTCTTTTACTACGGTTCATTCCTGAATGTTTATAACACCATTTGGATCGCCCTTGTTCTCTGGTTCATTTTTAATTTCTTTATCGGCAGAACAAGATCGGGCAGACATATCTACGCCATCGGCTCTAACGTGGAAGCAGCACGCCTGTCCGGCGTCAATGTAGTAGTAACAACCATAACAGCTTACGTTGTCAGTGCATTTTGCGCCGGCGTCGTTGGGTTCATCCTGTGTGCTCAGGCTGGCATGGGAGCAATGGATGCCGGAAATACCTATGAATTATACGCCGTAGCAGCGGCGGTAATCGGAGGTGTCAGCACCCTCGGAGGTCAAGGTTTAATGATCGGCACCGTAATTGGTGCATCGATCTGGGGAGTCCTGCAAAACGGTCTGCAATTCGCAAATGTAGCCGTTGCCTGGAGAAATATCATCATCGGTGCGATCGTAATCGTTTCTGTTCTTCTGGACGTTATCGTAAGAACAGGAGCAAAAAGTAAAAAGGTTATTAAGTGATATCGACTGGATATCATGAAATAAAAAATTTAAGGAGGAACAAAAATGAAAATGAATAAGTGTTTAGCATTACTCGTCAGCTTATTAATGATCGTTGGTTTATTTGCCGCATGCTCGTCAGGAGAAAGCGATCAGGCTGCATCAACGGATGGAGCTGAAAAAGCAAAAGTTTACCTGATCACCATGGATCAGATGGATCAGCACTGGCAAAATGTCAACAAGGGCGCTGAGGAAGTAGCCGCAGCGAACAGTGACCTCATTGAATACAAGTGGAGCGCTCCTGACAAAAAGGATGATGCTCAGCAAATTGACAAGGTCAATAATGCCGTAGCCGATGGAGCAAAAGTTATCTTGCTTGCCGCCAACGGACCTGATGCGATTTCTTCTGCCTTAGAAGAAGCTGCTGCAAAGGGAGTAAAAATTGTATATGTTGACTCCCCTGCAAACTTCCCAAGCGAAGCAACTTTTGCAACAGATAATAAGGCTGCTGGAAAAACTGCCGGAGAGCAAATGCTGGCAGAACTGACTGCACAAGGAGTCACAAGCGGTGATATCGGAATCATCAATGTTAAGCCGGATACCACCTCCTGCGTATTGCGCGAAGAAGGCTTCCGTTCGGCTTTTGAAGGTACCGATTTCAACATTCTCACCACACAATTCTGTGAAGGCGATGCTGCAAAATCACAGGATGCTGCTGCCAACTTTATTTCACAAGGCTGTGTTGCTATCTTCGGAACAAATGAAGGCGGAACAGTCGGAGTCGGAAATGCAATCAAATCCTCAGGCAAAGCAGTGGTTGGCGTTGGCTTTGACAAGTCCGATACAATACTTGGCTTAATCAAAGATGGTGCTCTTCTTTGCACAATGGCTCAGAATCCTGACCAAATGGGCATACAGGGTATGGAAGCCGCACTTAAGCTTCTGAACGGCGAATCCATCGATACTAAGAATGTTGATACCGGTGTAAGCGTTATTACAAAAGCTGATGTTCAATAATCATCAGAGTTCTCCTCCTCTGATTAAACCAGAAAAAATACCCCGGGTTTTACCCGAGGTATTTTTTTGTGGACCTTATTAGTTATTTTAGTAAAGCAAGGATTTTATCGGCTAATTCTAATGGTAATTGCTTTTCTGCCTCTACCCAAACTGCCTTGTCATTCTTATAGGCAGTTGCCAGTCTTTTCTGCGAATCTACTTTCATCGCTGCAAGAATCTTCATTTCATCACTAAAATCAGTATCTCCAGCTTTCACTTTTGCATGAACACTTTCGATTAAGCTGTATGTGTTATAATTCTTTAGTTCCCGATCGGTTCCCCAACGAAGATCTGTGCCAAGCGTTTCATAATCGATCGCTTCTTTATAGTAATCATACCATACTTCATATTCCATAAACGGGACGTACCACGTACCGCTTATACTGAAATTATCCAGCATCTCCTGACCTTTTCCAGCCTTTAATGAATCAATGGCGCTCTGGAAGGAATCCGGAAGACCTTGATAGAATGGCGTTGGATACATGATCACTTCTAAGTCAAGATACTGCGTTCCTGTAATAACAGTTTTCGCTGCATCCCTCAGTTTTTGATTATATGCAGGAAGCAAAGCATCAACTTGAGCTAAATCCTTTCCTTCTTTCAAGGCCTTTAAATACAAATCTGTAATTTCCAGGTTTTTATCCATCAGAGTACTTGCTTTGCCTTGGTAAGAAGTGCAAGCTTTGGAAAGGGAATCATCCAAATTATTCGCGCTTAGAGCCTCCTGATCCAGTCCTGCCAAGTATTTTATCGGTGTTAATCCTAAATCATAAGGCATCGACGGTATTTTTTCCATTCTCATCAGGATGGTCGAATACGCATTTACGCAGTCCTTATACTTAGGGAAGCTTGCATTGGCTTCGTTATCAAGGGCAGAATGATAGATTTCCTCCGTAACTCTTGGATCGGTCTTTGTTCTTATGCTGGGGATGCCATAATAAGAGTATGACCATTCATCAGACCAGGTGGAAGGAGAGGCGCTCATTTCCACACCTTGAGAAAATCCGGATGTTTTAAAATTGTTCATGGTTCCGTTAATAAAGGAATAAAGCGTGTCAGATGATCGAACATGGAATTTGTCTGTATCTTTCCATGCCATTAACTCAAGATTGATGTTTCCGACCATCTTTCCATCCCATAACCCGATTTTATCTTTTAAGAAATTCCAGGAACCGATCAGCCAGTCATAATGTGTATTCATCGCACCAAATTCTTCTGCATCAAATACCACAAACAGAATGGTACGGTCCGGTTTATAGTTTGTTTCTTTCATCGCTTTTGCGAGTGACATAATCAAACCAACCGCAAGGGAATCATCCTGGAAGCCATAGAAATAAGCATCGGAATGTGCAGAAATCGTTACATATTCATCGGGATATTTTGCACCGGGTATCGATGCCATCACATTATAACCTGTTGCATTTTTATTAATTTCCACATCCGAAATTAAAGTTGCCTGAACACCTGTCTGTTTTTTAAGGAATTCGGATAACTCGATTCCATTCTTTTTCGTTATGGACAGCACCGGAATATCAAGCTCAGGTCCAAGCCAGTCGGCAACGTAGTGCGCATCTCCGCTTTCATCCTGGTTGTAATAATTCGCCCAATAATATACTACCGCTGCCGCATTATGTAACGAAAGCTGTTGAGCGGCCTGAGACATCCATGTCAGCTGATCGCCGTCTATTGCAATGAGCGCGATTTTACCGGATAAATCCACTCCTTCTAATTCATCCTTCGTGCCGCCGCCGACAAATACGATTTCTCCCTGTATTCCTGCTTCAGGGCTGGCAACGGTGCCCGGTTGTGCCACAACGTCCAGTTTCATTTCAGGAAAATCCTTAAGAGATAAAGATGCATCGATATAGTTCCATCCATATACAGGAAATTGATCATATTCAGGTTCATATCCCAGGGATTTGAAAGTATCAAAAGCAAGATCCATTGCTTCTTTTCCTTTCTCAGTCCCTGCCATATGGAATCCTCTGTCATCTTTCGCACTGCCTATTGTTGCAAGCTTCTTGGCATAATCCCAACCATATTGTGCGTTGATTGATGATAAAACCTGATTTTCGCCGCTCACTGATTCTTTATATATGTCTCTGGCTAAATTCAGCTGTTCCGAGTAACGAATCGTCGCTGTTTTACTTTTGGAGTCCCAATCAACTTTCGCACCTAACGTTTCTGCTACGAATCGAATCGGCACCAGTGTTCGATTGTTAACCAATACGGGCGAGCTGTCTAAAGATACTGCAGCTCCGTTTACCGTTGCCTGGTTTGCACCGATCGGTAACAATATCTCCCCGTTGTTTACAATGACACTCTTTGTTTGCTTATCCCATTCAACTGAGATTCCAAGGCTTTCCGCAACAAATCTGATGGGAACCATCGTTCTGCCATTGATGATAGTCGCCGGAGCATCCAACTCATTTTGAATTCCATCCACTAAGGCAGATTTTGAATCAATTGTAACGTTGATGTTGGTCTCGTCGTAGGCGAAAGCCGTCGCAGGTAGTAACGTTGTAATAAGCATTACCAATACGACCAGAATACATGTCCTCTTTCTTTTCATCATAATACCTCTCATTCTACAAATATATTTTTAAAATTTATGGTTCCATTATAATAATGTTGTGCAAATAAAAATATAGCACTATGGTACCATCTTTAACCGATGGGCCCTTCGTGCTATTTCAATAAGCTGATCAATTCATATCTGTTCTTTACACCCGCTTTTTTAAAAATACTATTTGCATGGTGTTTCACTGTATTGGTAGATATAAATAGGTGTTTTGATATGTCCGGATTGCTCTTGCCACGGCAGATCAAGTCTAGAACCTCCGTTTCCCGCATCGTTAAATGATATTTTTCTGCAAAATCTGTGACAATTGACGAAGACGCTGCAGATGCCGCTGTAGCTTCAAGTCTGATCGTTGTCGGATCGCTCTTTCCCAGGATTGTGTTTAGATAGAGCTCCCGTTTATACAGCAATGGAATCGAAATCAGATTAAGGATGATGTAAAAAATAATCGTCAGATTATAAATATTAATACCCCATACCGAAGTTTTTTCTCGAAAGAAGCAAAAACAGAGATCCACATAAGTATTGAACAGAGAATATGCGCTGATCCCCACACAGAATATTGGAATCAAGATTCTATGTCTGAGTGCTTTATTGCGTAACCAACGAATAAACAAAACAATGCAGCAGAATAGAACGGAGCCGACAAGCAAGAATTCACTTAAGAAAAAGAAAATCGTGGATACATCATACGTCATCTCTTTCACATGACGCTTTGTATCTTCATAGGTTAAGAAAAATGTGATTATGTATGAGGCGCCGGCTAATATAAGGAGTGCCTTTCCATACGGAATGTGATAATCGCTGAAACCTTGCAGCATCTGTATCGTAAAAAACAGGAATACTACAAAGCAAGTATTAACTAATAATAAAATATAATCTTTTACTTCCCAGCTTATCCAAAAATACAGACCATAAAAATAAATAAAATTAATTACAATGTGCACCCAGAATGCCCAGTTATAAAATTGAAGCTTTTTATAAAAGCCATCATTAGTTTTTGCGATATAAATCTGGTTTAGGGTCAACAGAATAATGCCCAGGAAAAATGAAATGATATACAGTAATATAAAAAAATGCTTACTTACGTCGATCATAGCAGATTATCGTCAACTCCTTTATATCTATACTTCTCTTTCAACGATAACGATAGTCCGAAGCTTAATTAAGAATTGGCAATATAGAAATATAATCTTATTTTACAAGTATTATCTTAACTTGTCCATGATTTTAATTGGGTGGGCGGCTCGGATACCAGCTTCGACATTGACCGCAGAGATTAAAGAGCGCCCTGAAATTCCAATGTATTTCAGGGCGCTTAATTTTTTTAGGTCATATCTTCCTTTTAATATTTGCCGAAGTCATCATCCATGGATATCTCAATATCGCTTCGTTCCCGATCCATTGGAGCGTTCAGCTTAAGGGAACCCTTTTGATTCGATCCCTTTTTCAGCCGGAATTCCTGGATCATTCCCTTCAGCAACTGGGCCTGTCCCGCCATTTCTTCGCTGGCCGCCGCACTTTCTTCTGCCGTCGCAGTATTCGATTGTGTTACTTTCGAAATCTGGTTGATTCCCGAATCAATCTGTGCAATGGAAGTTGCCTGCTGGACGGATGCTTCTGAAATCTTCTCAACGATCTCAACTGCATCGGTTACCCCTTCTACAATCTTGTTCAGTGCATCTGCCGTCTGATTGGCGATTGCTGAGCCCTCTTGCACTCTGCTGATGGAATTCTCGATCAGGTCGGTGGTTTCCCTGGCGGCGGTTGCACTTCTTGCCGCGAGATTTCTGACTTCCTCCGCAACGACTGCAAAGCCTTTTCCGTGCTGACCTGCTCTGGCCGCTTCCACCGCTGCATTCAGTGCCAGGATATTTGTCTGGAACGCAATGTCATCGATCACTTTAACGATCTTGGATATGTTCTTAGAGGATTCGTTGATTTCCTTCATCGCATTCAGCATGTCTTTCATTTCTTCGTTACCATTTTGGGCATCCGTCTTGGCCTTCAAGGATAACTCATTTGCCTTATTTGCATTGGATGCATTCTGCTTGGTCTGCTCTGCAACATCGGTGATTGTTGCACTGATTTCCTCCAGGCTGCTGGCCTGTTCGGATGCGCCCTGTGACAGACCCTGGCTTGTCGATGCAACTTGTCCCGCTCCTGCTTCTACCTGATCCGCCGACGAATTGATCTCAGCCAATACATCATTGAACTGCGCTTCTATGAAATTGATGGAATCCTTCAGCTTGATGAAGTCTCCCAGGTACTCTCGTTCGATTCCGCCTGTGAAGTCCTTGTCTGCCATCTGTCCCAGTACCTCGGAAAGCTCAGCGATATAGCCTTGGATATTTTCTCCTACAAAGTTCAGGGCGTTCTTGATCTCTGCAAAGTCTCCCTGATATTCTCCCGCCACTCTTGCAGAGAGGTTTCCTTTTGCAATTTCCTGCAATACTCGGGAGGTTTCCTGTACCGGCTTGATCACTGCATCAAGGGTTTCGTTGATCCCCATTACGATCGTAGCAAAGTCTCCTTCGTGCATGCTTACATCGGCTCTTGTATTTAATCTTCCGCCAATTGCTTCACCCACCAGCATGCCTGTCTCTGCAACGAGCATGTTGACCGCATCGATGCAGGTGTTCAGGTTGTTCTTGATGACATTAAAGTCTCCGTTATACGTATCTGCGATCTTATCAGGGATATCGCCCTTGCTGATTCGATCCACGTAATTTGCTGCCATGTTGAGAGGCCCGATGACGGCATCCAGCGTTTGGTTGACACCGGTTATGATCTTTGCAAAATCACCCTGATGCTTGCTTGCATCCGCTCTTGTCTCCAGACGGCCCTCAACCGCTGTGTCTACCAGCATTCCGGCATCAGCAACGAGCGCGTTGACTGCGTCGATGCAGGTGTTCAGATTATCCTTGATCACATTAAAGTCTCCGTTATAGGTATCTGTGATTTTTTCAGGAATATCGCCCTTGCTGATTCGATCAACATACTCAGCCGCCATATTCAGAGGTACGATGACGGCGTCCATCGTTTCGTTGACGCCCTGAACCAATGTCATAAATCCGCCGTTTAGTTTGGATACGTCGGCCCGATGAGACAGATTTCCTTTGACCGCTTGTTCGGTTAAGCCCATTATTTCAGACAGCATGTTCAGCAGCGATTCCAATACGCCGTTCAGATTTCGGATCAGGTCGCCGTAATATCCTTTGTACTCCTCCGCATCCGGAATCAGCTCCATTTGGCTTCCGTTTGCCATTCCGACGATAAAGTCCTTTGCGACATCCAGCGGAGTCGCGATGGCGTCCAATGTGTCGTTCATTCCCGAGATGATCTGCCGGTATCCGCCATGGAACTGTTCCACATTGCCTCTTGTCGACAGTTCCCCTTCAACCGCCGCTTTTGTCAGCATTTGGGCTTCTTCTACCAGGCTTTGAAGACTGTATATGACCTTGCCCATACTGAGCGCCAGGACATCATTTTCGGATTTTGGAACGATTTGTATGGACAAATCTCCGTCTGCCATCCGTTCTGCACAAATTGCCTTTTCCTTGATGTTCTGTCCTAATTCAAGGAACACTCTGGAAAGCAGACCCACTTCATTGTGAGAATTCTTATATTTTTCAAGCTCCGGATTGTCGGATACGTCCCCCCTCGAAAGCTTTTCGGAAGCTTTTTTCCAGGCTTTCAGCGGCTTAATAATTTTTGTATTAAAAAGTAAAGTAAATGCAAAGATGAATAATAAGATGGAGATGAAGAATACGGCAAAATATATGGTAAAAAAGTTCTTAACTGCTGCAACTGCTTCCGTTTCAGGCATTACGGTTACAAGCCTGAGTCCGGTCGTCCCGATCGGCGTGTAGACCATATAATCCTTTTCTTTCCCGGTGTCCACGACGGAAAGGCCTGTTTCTCCATCCTGGATCAGTTTTGTTCCGAATTCTTTGATTCCTGGATTTTCATCTTCTGATATCTTCAGCACTAAATTCTTTTCTTCATCCTTTGTCGCCCAGTAATATCCCTGCTGGGTGATGATGTATGCATATCCATTTTTGCCAACCTTGATATTCTGAACATAGTCCTGCATCTCTTTCAATCCGATATCAAAGGTTGTGACGCCGGCCACCGCTCCATTTTTATCGATCTTCGCAGACGCAGTGATCATGGTTACGCCGGTAACAGCGTCCATGTACGGCTCGCTGAAGATTACGCCGTCGCCGGCAATAAGTCCGTTTTTATACCAGTCATACTGGAAATAGTTGTATTCATCGGTGCTGTAATCCCAGGTGACGACCTGTGTCCCGCCGTCATTGTAGACATACGGCCCGTAATATTTCACGGCCGGATCGACGAAATAAGGTTCCATCCAAAATCCGCCGCCGAAAATCATAGGGTCTTTTTTCATCTGGCTGCCAATGACATTGAATAAAGTCGCATCGTCGATCTGGCTCATGGACGAGACCATATCCGCTAAACTGCTTGATGCTTTCCCCACTCCCATGAGCTTTGAATTCAAAATGGCCGCTTCTTTTTCCGCTTGGGTTTTCAGATTGCTTTCGACCGAATCATAGGAAATGTTACTGAATGAATAATAACTGATTGCCGCCTGAGCCGTAAATATGGCAATCGTGATCAAAACCGTAATTGTGATAAACAGGGTCCGAATGCTTTTCATAATTTCCTCCCCAATCAATGCAAAATAAAATCCAATTGAATAAACTTCCTAACTTATATCGTCAATCTCCCCGAATTCTTTACATGTTTCCTATATTTAACCGAAATTTAACAGAAATTTCAGAAAAGAACCCCGAGTTTAACTCGAGGTTCAAACCACCCTGTTGTTTAATGATCCCGATATCATTGCTTCAATATTTTTACAGACAGTCTCCATGAGTCGAGCTCTCGCTTCGACACTTCCATAGCCGATATGAGGCGTCAGGAATAAATGATCGTTATTTCTTAGCTTCAGCAAGGGGCTTTCCTCCGGTAAAGGCTCTGTTTCAAAGACATCAAGTCCGGCACCGGCGATCAGACGGTTTGAAACAGCTTCTGCCAAATCATTTTCCTTGATAATACCGCCGCGCCCAAGGTTGAGCAGATAGGCAGTTCTTTTCATCTGCTTTATTTGCTCGATACCGATCAGATGTTTCGTTCTGCTGTTCATCGGTGCGTGGATCGAAATAATATCGCAAGTTTTTAACAGCTCCTCCAACTCTACCGATTGATAATGATCGTGCCGGTTCCTGCCTGATGTGGAATAATAGATCACATTGCACCCAAAGCATTCCGCATAGGCTGCCACTTTTTTCCCGATATCCCCTAAGCCGATGATCCCCCAGGTTTTGCCCTCCAGTTCAATGAAGTCTTTCCCCAAATGGATTGTGTCTTCTGCCTTTGAATAATCTCCGCTTTTTACATAATCACCATAATACCCGGAGTGGGAGATCAGGTAAAACAGCATGGAAAAAGTATGCTGCGCCACACTGTTGGCGGCATAGCCGGGCACATTTGCAACTGCTATCTTATGGTTTGCGCAATAGACGGTATCGATATTGTCATATCCGGTTGCCGCTGCACAAATCAATTTTAGTTTGGCTGCATTGTGCAGATTCTTTTCGTTGAGCTTGTTTTGATTGGTTATAATAATGTCTGCATCTGAAATCGCATTGCTTACTTCATCATCGATCACATGATCATAGACAAGGACTTCTCCAAATTTACGAAGTCCTGACACATCGATGTCGTAACCCAGTGTTTTGATGTCGAGAAAAACTATTTTCATTCCGTTATAAACCCATCCTCTCTCTGCCATATCATATCGTAATCATATCGTCTCATCGCATAATTTACAATCCTTTTTCAAGGATCTGATCAAGGTAAGCGGATTCATAAAGCATCGATTTTACGAATAGACTGATTGTATAAAATTATAAAAAGGAGGTTCTTTATGGGATACTTTGTTACCGTTGAACCAAATGTTAAAATCTATGTGGAGGATATTCATCCTCAGGGCGACAAGACAATCCTATTTATTCACGGCTGGCCCGGAAATCATAACTTGTTTGAATATCAGTTTAACCAGCTGCCAAAGCTGGGGTTTCGATGCATCGGCATTGACACGAGGGGATTCGGTGATTCCGATAAGCCCTTTACGGGATACGATTTTGACACGTTGTCTGATGATGTCCGATGTGTCGTTGACGCATTAAATCTACAGGATTTCACTTTAGCAGGGCATTCAAACGGAGGAGCTATGGCCGTTCGCTATATGGGACGGCATAATGGTTATGGCGTATCAAAACTGGCTCTTTTCGCTGCGGCTGCACCTAGTCTTATCAAGCGTCCTAATTTTCCGTATGGCGTAGACCGTGGGGTTGTTGATCAAATTATTCAGGATACCTATACCGACCGTCCTCAAATGCTGCGAAATTTTGGCGATCTGTTTTTTTATCAGCATATCACGCAAGCTTTTTCCGATTGGTTCTTTCAGTTGGGTTTGCAGGCAGCAGGCTGGGCAACTGCGTCAATTGCAAATACTTGGCTGAATGACGTTTTATTTACCGATCTTGAGGCGATCCATGTACCAACTTTAATTATACATGGCATCCATGATAAAATTGTTCCGTTTGAATTAGGCGAGATACAGCATCGATACATTCGCAATTCCACGCTGGTACCGTTTGAATTCAGCGGTCATGCAGCGTTCTATGATCAGCTCGACGAATTTAATAAGGTATTGGTTGATTTTATTAATGGGAAAATGTATTAACGGAGGAGGAACGCTCCACAACATAAAAAAAAGCACAGAGAAGTGATTTTTCACTTCTCTGTGCTTTTGCATGAGATCAGCCAAGGATCCGGAAATGGCTCGATCATGTTTTTGCTGTTTACTCGCGATACGACAGCATGGATTGCATCCGTTCGCTCCAAACCGTTTTCACGGAACAAATCAGAAAGAGAGGATAAAATTTCAAAGTCCAACGTATAAATGACAAATTCCATGGCAGGATTCATCGCCAGAAGGCTTTTTATTTCACGGTCGATCCGCGGGGTAGCCACGATAAACGCTTTGTCAGGAACCGGCAGCTTACCCATGATACCATCCTCCAGAGACTCAACAACGGTTACGTTGTTCAGACCAAATTTCGCTATATTTTCTTCCATGGTCTTCCTGTCCCTGCTGTCATACTCCACAGCAATAACACTGCCCTCGGCAATAAACATAGCAGACTCCACCGCGATGCTCTCGCCTGAAATAATACATACGTTATCCTGGTCTTCCAGATTAAGCCGATTCATTATAATCGTCCGGACTTCCCTGCACACATAATGAACCGAGCCATAGGAGAAACGATTGTTCTCGATCCCGATCTGATAATTCGTTGCCGCATTGAGATTCAAAATCAGCATTGCTGCAGAGGCATTGATCCCGCGGTTGATCATGCTTAAAATCTTGTCGTGCTTGATCTCGCCGGATGGGTCTGAGCCCTCATTGTACCAGACCTCGCAATCCCCCAATTCGGCATCCCACATGCTATAAAAGATATCCGGATGTCCGGCGTCCGTAAAGACCAGCACTGCCCGGTTGCTCATAATGGTCGGGATCAGGTTCTTATTCTTTCCCGTAATGTCCAACATCTTCAGTTTTGACAGGTTAATATCAACGTTCTGTGAAAAATACTGGAGCCAGGATAAAATGATCTCATTCGTAAACATTGTTCTTTCCACAAGCAAAACCTCCTTACTTATCTTTATCATACCATATTTTGGAGATTTGTGAATATGTGCAATGAAATACTATGATTAAAAATAGGTAATCTGAAGAATTCCCAATGTGCGGAGGCGGCACCTTGCTGCTGCAGCTTTGGAATTCCACGACCGGCGAAGAGCTTGCCGATACCGATGTTACGGTTCCTTTGTGTTACAAAAAGGGGCGCCATCCCTGCGATGCCACGGCTCAGCGAAGTGAATAAAATGATGGAAAACCGATGATAAACGAGGTCCCCTTTCCCAGCTTGCTTTCAACATCGATCTTTCCGTTTTGTAATTGAACCAGCTTTTTAACAATTACCAGTCCCAGTCCGGTACCTTTCTCCTCCAAGCTATTGTTACGCTGGCTCTTCGCTCGATAAAACCGGTCCCAAATATGAGGAAGATCATCCGGAGATATGCCAATACCGTCATCTTCTATCGTCACGATAACATCGTCAAGAAGAATTCCGACTCCGACTTTAATGATGCCATTCTCCGTTGCTTTGATCGCGTTCTTTATCAGATTCCTCAGAATCTGCTCTATGCGGTCAACGTCCCCTATTATAACGGCATTTTCTGTTTTTTTCTCAAACACGATGGAGTCATTTTTGACTTTCGCAAGGCCCTCCATGGACATGACCACCCCTTGTGCCAGCGCGACTAAATCGATCGGTAATTTTTCGACTGTAACATCTCCGCTTTCAAGACGGCTTAATGCAAGGATATCGTCTACCAGTCTGGCAAGATGCAGCGTTTGTGAGTAAATCATGTCTATATACTTTTTACGGAGATTTTCATCTTCCACAATTCCATCCCGGATAGCCTCCGTGAAACCTTGTACTGCCGTAAGTGGCGTTCGCAGCTCGTGAGAAATTTCTGCAAAGAGCTGGGCTCTTTCTCCTACTACCCTTCCACTTTCTGATTGTATTTTTTCTAATCTTACCGTCAGTATATTGATCTGTTCGGCAAGAGCATTTATTTCATCCAAGGATTGGTGGTCATCAATTAAAACGTAACTTCCTCTCCCAACCTCCGCTATGCTGGTGGTCAGTCTGGTGATCGGTCTTGAAATATACATTGCCGAGTAACCGGAAATGACAATAATGATAGCCAGAATAATCATTCCGCCGATCAGTAAAGACAAGCGCATTTTATTTAATGTCAGGTCAAGATTAGCAGGCTGTGTCTCCAAAAGGATGCCATTTTTAATCGTATCCTCAGTATCCTTCGTGTTACCCATGGGGATAATGGCATGAAAAGTCAACTGACCCGTCTCGCTATTTGTTGTTCGGGCAGACAAGGTTTCCAAGCTGGTAAGTACGCCAATGAATTTAGCCACGACCTTACTTCCCGGCACGACTTCCTGCTCTGCGGAAGTATTCAAAATGGTTCCTTGCTGATCAAACACAGTGATCCGGGCATCAAAACTCGCGGCCAAATATTTTAGCAAATCTTGTTTCGCCTCAGTTTGGTCGTCGCTCCCCCACGTTAAGTCCTTTTCTTGCGACAAGGCAAAGTTAACACTTGTAGCTTTTCGCAGCAAATCTTCCTCGACTTGGTTGTAAACAGCCTGCCTTATCATTAAGTTTGCAAAAAATGCTAATATAATTAGGGCGACCATAAAGACAATTACATTCGTAGTCAATATTCTCGTGTAAATGTTTCGATTAAATTGTTCCAACAGGATACGTTTTAAATTATGTAAAAATTGTTTCACGATGTAATCATTCCCCCTTTGGCGGAGGTGTGAACTGATATCCGACACCCCATACTGTTGTTAAGTAATGGGATTGGAGTTGAAGCTTCTCTCTCAGTCTGCGAATATGGACATCCACTGTACGTTGATCTCCGAAGAAGTCATATCCCCATACGGCTTTCAACAAGTCTTCTCTCGTAAAGACGCGGTGTGGATTTTGAGCCAAGTGATAGAGCAAATCAAACTCTCTGGGAGTTAATTCGATTGATGTATCATTCACAATGACTCTCCTGGTATCTCCCTGAATCTCGAATCCCTGGTATTTCAATTTCAGACTAGTGCCGGAATCAACCGGCTGGCTTCGTCTAAGTGCTGCTTTTATTCTTGCAACAAGTTCCCTTGGACTAAAAGGTTTGGAAACATAGTCATCGGCACCCATCTCCAGTCCAAGAACCCGGTCAGCCTCTTCCCCTTTCGCAGAAAGCATTATAATGTGAACCATACGGATCGACCTTAAGCTTCGACATAGTGTTAGGCCGTCCACACCCGGAAGCATGATGTCCAAAATGACAACATCAGGATTCTCCCGATCAAATGCGGCAAGTGCCAGATCACCGTCATTTACCCCTATCACGTTAAAGCCTTCTCTTTCCCCGTATATTTTAATCAATTCCAGTACATTTTGGTCGTCATCGACTACCAAAACCTTGCCTGAATATACCATTTCTTCCCCTCCTTAGCTGTACTCTTTCGTCTGCGCCAACATCAAATGTTTGGAAAAAACAACGTATCATTTTTCCCTGTTTATCAATATAATTCCTGAAATTATCAATACAATATGGAATAACCTTGAGATTTCATAGAATAGAATGGCAAAATATTAAATGAAGAGTAACAATATAAGTATATAGACCGAGTTGCCGCTTGTCAAATAACGCCCTTCTTAACACAAAATGCCCGGCGGCAGGAATTTGTTTCCTGTGCCGGGCTATATAGCCTGAATGCTTATTGTTTATTTGAAATGATTAGATGGCTGTTGCAGGTGAAAAACTATTTAACAGCTTATCATAGAGCGTCAGCAATTTATCATATGCGTCCAGAAGATGTGAGTAAAATCCATTCTTTATACTCTCATCGGTAGGATCTTCGTCAATAACCGGAGTCTCTACAACCGGAGTCTCTTCGTCAATGATCGGAGTTATTACCGGAGTCTCTACTACTGGTGTTTCTACAACCGGAGCTTCAACTACCGGGGTTTCTACCGTAATAACCGGAGTCATTACCGGAGTTTCTACAGCAACGACCGGGGCTTCACATTTTCCATCTTTGGAATTTGTCTTATCCCATTTGAAATCAGACTTATTTTCATTATGAGATCTGAAATCAGACTTTGGAGTCACTGTAAGGACTTTCTCACCATCCTCATTCAATGTGAATTGTGCAGCGGCATGCTCGTTCGTGCATGAGTCTTTCATGACTTCACATTGAGCCTTAGTTCCAGCATTATTGTCTAAGTTATGATGACTCTCCATAGCGCTTACCGGTGATATGGTTCCAACGGCTATAACAGAAGTAACGATCAAACCCATTGTAATTTTTGCAATCTTTGTTTTTAACATTAACATAAATGTTTCTCCTTTTGTTTTTTTGATTTTCTATGCCCGGCGACAGGAATTTGTTTTCCTGTGCCGGGCTATATAAGTGAAATAGTCTTATTGTATATTTGAAATGATTAGATGGCTGTTACTGGTGAGAAACTATTTAACAGCTTCTCATAGAGTGTCAGCAATTTATCATATGCGTCAAGAAGGTGTGAGTAAAATCCATTCTGTATGCTCTCATCCGTAGGATCTTCGTCAATTACGGGAGTCTCTACAACGGGAGTTTCAACTACCGGTGTTTCTACTACTGGAGTCTC
>CAZTEH010000001.1:108743-128717 GCA_964612345.1 uncultured Oscillospiraceae bacterium
CGTCAATTACCGGTGTTATTACCGGAGTCTCTACTACTGGTGTTTCTACAACCGGAGTTTCTACCGTAACAACCGGAGTCATTACCGGAGTCTCTACAACCGGAGCTTCGCATGCCCCGTTTCTGTAATTTTCATTATGAGATCTGAAATCCGACTTTGGAGTCACTGTAAGAACTTTCTCACCATCCTCATTCAATGTGAATTGTGCAGCGGCATGCTCGTTCGTGCATGAGTCTTTCATGACTTCACATTGAGCCTTAATTCCAGAATTATTGTCTAAGTTAGGTTGACTTTCCATAGCGCTGACTGGCAATATTGCTCCCGCGCTTATAATAGAAGTAACGATTAAACCCATTGTAATTTTTGCAATCTTTGTTTTTAACATTAACATAATGTTCCTCCTTTTGCTTTATAGTGAAGTTCCCACTCATAAAACATCAATCAGTTTAAAATTAATATAACTTATATTTTCAATCCCTTTTGGTTTTGTTTTTCGATTTCTTCTCCTTCCTACTTTCACAGTATACTAAAGGCATATTATCTAACCTTTTCAATATAATGAAAAATCTTTATGTAAATGTTAACAAATGTTACGGACTCAAATTAAAAAATACCCCGAGTAAAACTCGAGGTATTTTTGGGGCATTCCTGCCGAGTCAGCCAAGGTTATCCCGCAGCTAACTTCATAATTTATACTTTAAGGGGTTACAACCGTGCTTGCATCCAAGGTAACTGCGGTTTGTGCCAACAGCCTGCCAATGACAGATGCGTTTGTTCCCAGAGTTATATTCGTCATAGATAGTATGTTTCCCTCAAAATGTGAACCCGTACCAATCGAAACGGTTTCGGCTGTCTGCCAGAATATGTTCTTGGCTTGTGCCCCACCTGTCAGGATGATCTTGGTACCGTTTGCCTGGGTAATTCCCTCACCAATCTGGAAGATCCAAATGTCGTTTGAATTCCCATGTAGAGTGACGTCTGAATTTATTAAAACACCGGTACCCCACTTATAGACACCAGCTGTAAGTGTCTTGCCGCTAATGTCTCCACTATGCAGTTCCGTATAATTCGCAGCTCTTCCTGCAGCATCTGTATAGGCAGTTTCCATGTTGCTGATGGCTGTAGTCAGGTTTTCCGGAGTTGGTGAGGTATAGTTTGAAGCATATGCTTTTCCAATTATTTGATCTGAAATTGAAAATACGTTGGTCGCATCCGCAGTCAGAGAAAATCCGGTTAGCGCGGTGGCGTCAATCGGACTAACCCCTATATTTCCGGTAATTACTGAATTGGGCACGGTAGAAATTCCTGTTTTCGCCAGGATTGCATAATTCCCGGCCGCACCAAGGTTTACCGTATTCACTTCTGATTGATTCTCTATAACAACCGTCACAGCTGTGGTTGCAGTTATCGATCCATCTTCAGCTGAGGTTGCAGTGATTATGGCTGTTCCTACTGCTTTCGGTGTTACTACGCCATCCTTCACCGTTGCAACACTTGTATCACTTGAAGACCAAATCACATTTTGATTTGTTGCATTCGAAGGAGTTGTAGTCGCGGTAATCGTTCCCGTTGCTCCGCCTTCAATTAAGGTCATTGTTGCCTTTGAAACATTAATATCGTCTACTGCGATTTTCACGGCTGCATAATCAAAAGCCTTCGTAATGGCTACCAATGCTTCCGCTCTTGTAATCGGTGCGGCTGGCTGAAAACTGCCATTTGGATAGCCAATCATAAGCTTTGCATCAGAAACAGCAATGACGGCCTGCTTGCTCCAATTTGCAATGGAAGGTGCATCGGTAAAGGAAAGGGTACTTGATTCCGTTGTCAGAGATTTGAGCCGACTAATGATGACAGCCACTTCCTGACGAGTAATGTTGCCGTCCGGTTTCATTGTTCCGTCTGGATAGCCTTCGATATACCCGGCTGCCTTTGCCTTTGCGATAACAGGGGCATACCAAGCATTGCCGGATACATCCGTGTATGTAATTTCAGCCGCATTTGTGAATGCGAACACATTGTTAACCAACTCAGAAATCTCTGCCCGGGTAATGGCATGATCCGGTTTGAATGATCCATCCGGATACCCTTCTGCAATTCCGGAAGAAATGGCTGACTGAATTGTCTCTTTCGCCCAATGTGACTCATAATCACTGGAAGGCGTGGCAGCAAATACGGTTGTAAATGCCGAAAAAATAAGTAGAATCGATAGAACCAGTGCTAGTGGTTTGTTTATAATATTTTTCATTTCGGACTCCTTTCAATCTATAAGCAAGGAAGATCCAAAACGACCGCTTCCAGCTTTAACGCATACCTTATTATACCCCTATTCGGATGTAATAAGCAAATGACGGAAGCTCCATTCCGCAATGCCCTAAATTGACAAGCCCTGCAGAAAAGTATATAATGAAGCTAATGGTTATATTTACCAATTAGAAGAAACTTACTGAAAGGAAGTGCTCTTATGCAGATATGGTTTGTGTTCTCGCTAATTTTTGCAGCAATTGTTACGCTCTTTGCCGTATTAAATGCCGACGTTGTAACGATCAAGTTGTTTTGGTCTAATTTCGAGCTTTCCCAGTCATTGGTTATCCTTATGTCAGCAGCCTTAGGCTCTGTTATTACGATATTTCTCGGTATCTTCAGCAGGATAAAATCCAGAATTAAGATTATGGATTTGAATAGCCAACTCGGAATTGCTAATCAGAAAATCGATTTGCTTAACAAAAGTATCGATGCTCATGAGAAGAAAGCAGAGGAAAACGTACCACAAGAAACAGAGAAAGCTGACAAAAGCAGCCCGTTAGAATAAATGTATATTAATTGTATCAAATTCATTTCTTATGAAAAAAATACCTCGAGTTTTACTCGAGGTATTTTTTTGGAACAAAGGCTTACCCAATTTCGTCAAATTAAAAAAGGTTAAATAGGGCTTACTGAACAATTCAGCAAGGGCTGAATTTCAACTTTTACAGCCATTTCTTAATTCATAAAGTGCAAGGGTTTTGACTTGAATCCTTAAAAACCCTTGCGCTTTATGCGAAGGTGTTCAATGCCTTCTGTTCACCTTCGGTTCAGTTCGCCGATAATTATGGAAACTCAAATAAGTAATGAAAAGAAAAGAGGATGTTTTATGAAAAAGAGAAGAACTGCTCTCGTTTGCCTATGCTGGGCCATGGTGGCCCTATTGCCGACAAGCCTCACCGGCTGCCAATCTTCCTCCCGGACCGAGCCGGACCAACCCCTCGTCTCATTCGGGCTGGAGACAGCCTCTTTTGCGTCCTATCACGAGGTCCCCGTCAACATTCATGCATCGATAGAGCCCTACCAGATCTCTGCCGACCTGAGTAACATTACCAACAAAGACCGCTTTGCTTTCTCTGCCGAGGCGCAAAATCTTCTCAGCAAGAACGGATTTGTAGTGATACCCGGTTCAATGAGGGAATTTTTCAGCACCTATGAAATGAATCGTTATGACATGACTCCCAACTTTATTACAACCGATTCCATGCTGCATAATTACCACTTGTATTTCAGTCATCTGCTGCGGACTCTGGAGAAGGATAGTCTGCGAGGCGAACTGGATTCCCTGACAAAATCCATGCTGACGAAAAGTCAAACCCAATACGAGTCACTGAAGGGAACCAATTGGGAAAACGCCGCCAAACGCAACGCGGCATTTTTCGCTGTGGCAGCCCGGCTCCTTGATCCCCAGTCCGACATTCCTTCCTTTGTTCTTCAGGAGGTGAACAGCGAATTACAGCTGATTTCCGATCACCAGAAAACCTTCGCTCCCTCTCCGATCATGAACATGGGAACTCCCGACTCCGGTCCGACGGAAGTCTTAAATGAAGATTACACCCAATATATTCCCCGCGGACATTATACCAAGTCCGACGAGCTGAAAACGTATTTCCAGACCATGATGTGGTACGGGCGCATGACTTTTCGCGCCTCCCAGGAGGATGAAACGAAATCGGCGGTCCTGACAACCTTGCTGCTCAACAGTCAAGAGGACTACGACCGCTGGAACAGCATCTATGAACCCACCAATTTTTTCGTGGGGGAAAGTGACGATCTCGGATTTATCCAATATTTCCAGTTGTTACAGGATGTTTATGGCCAGATTCCCTCACCGGAAAAGCTGACCGAAAACGCTGAGCAGTGGAACGCTTTTCGTGCCGCCCTTGAAAAATTGGATGCTCCGGCCATAAATTCCATGCCCATCTACGATGCATCCCTTCAGCCCGATCAGAGCAAGACCATCAAAGGCTTTCGCTTTATGGGCCAGCGGTTCACTCCTGATGCATCGATTTTCCAGCGTCTTGTATACCGTGAGGTCGGAGAAAACACGATGGGACAGCGGCGGATGCTTCCAAAAGGTCTGGATATTCCGGCCGCCATGGGTTCCCGTGAAGCCGGCGCCATCCTGAAGGAAATGGGCGAAACCGACTATTATAAGTACCCTGAGAATATGGAATTGCTGCAAAGCGATATTGCTTCCCTGGATGTAGGAATTTGGACACAAAACCTGTACTGGACCTGGATGTATACGCTGACCCCGCTAACCGAAGCAAAAGGGGAAGGTTATCCCTCTTTCATGCAGAATCAGGCATGGGCATGCAAGCAGTTGGAGACTTATCTGAGCAGTTGGACCGAGCTCAAACACGATACCGTCCTTTATGCGAAGCAGGTTTATGCTGAAATGGGCGGCGGCGAGGAGCCTCAGGACGACAGAGGCTATGTGGAGCCTAATCCGCTGGTATATGCACGCCTTGCCGCCCTCACCAGAATGACCATTGATGGACTGCAGAGCAGAGCCCTGCTGAATGAAAATACCGGCGCGTCCTTAGCTGAGCTGGAAGAACTGGCTTTAAAGCTGAAAACCATTTCCGAGAAAGAACTGGCTCAGGTACCTCTGGATGATGAAGAATACGATCTGATCCGCAGTTATGGCGGCCAGTTGGAGCATTTCTGGCTCGAAGCCCTGAAAGACGAGGGCGTCGAACATTCCTCCGCTGCTTATGAAAATCCCGCCGCATTGATTTCGGATGTGGCCACGGATCCCTACGGCCAGGTTCTGGAGGAAGCAACCGGATATGTCAGCGATATCTATGCCGTTGTTCCCGTGGATGGAACTCTGCGCATTGCCAAGGGAGCTGTTTATTCCTATTATGAGTTTTCCTGGCCGTCTGAGGACCGTTTAACGGATGAGAAATGGAGGGATATGCTGGAAAACGGAAAAGCTCCGGAACCCCCGTTCTGGACGAAAGTATACACGGCGCCTGAGGGGTCATCCCAGTGGTAAACAGAATGCATTTCCGGCAGGCAGCTGTGCTGATCCTGCTTCTTCTCGCGGTTCCGTTGCTATCCGGCACGGGATATTCCAAATCCTTGACCCGCGCCGCCGGCGATCTTGATGGTGACGGGATAGCAGAGGAATATTCTCTGATGGATAACATCCTTTCCGTGTCCGAAGGGGAGCAGAAAATCTGGAAATCATCACCGGACGATCGTGTAGACAGTTTTGCGCTGGAGGACGTTGACAACGACGGAACGGTCAATCTGGTTATCAGCCTTTGGAAAAAAGGCAGTTTCGGAGAAATGCGACCTTTCTGGCACACCGGCGAGGATGCGGATTACAAGAATCATCTGTTTGTTTATAAGCTCCGGGAGAATGCCTGTAAGCCCGTCTGGTGTTCGTCCGAGCTGGATCGTCCGATCCTTTCTTTTGCCATCCGGGATAGCAACGGGGACGGCCTGAACGAACTGGTCGTTGAGGAGGGGCAGTATAAAAAAATGGCCGGAGCGATGTACGCTCCGGATCCGGATGGACTTGTCAGGACCACTGTCTGGCAGTGGGAAGAATGGGGCTTTCGTTTGCGCGAGTCCCCATCTGGTGAGCAGGGGGGCTCGCCCGCTGAATTTACAAATTGAGCGTTGACTTACACTTCGGGCACTTTGCACGAATTCTGCCCTCATTGATTGGTACACGTATCGCTGTATTGCAATTTGTGCATTTGATAAGACGATGATCAACCAGTTCCAATATCCTCGTTTTGTCAAACCCAACCACAACGTCTTTTCCTATTATAAATGTAGGTACCCCTGTGATATTTCTGCTCGTCATCTCATGACGTGCCTGCGGATCCAAATTCACGTCTTTTTCAACAAAGTGAATTTTGTTTTGGATCAGGAATTCCTTCGCCATTTTGCAGTACCCGCAAGTGCTCGATGTTAAAACGGTTACATCCTTCATTCTATGCTTCCCTCCCATTCGTAACTACGAAATTCTATTTCAGTGTATTATCTAATTGTTCAAGCAAATCTCTTTGTTCCTTTGTGAGACCGGTCGGAATTTTTACGAGAACCTTAACATAAAGATCCCCCATCTTCTTACTCTTCAAACCCTTTACTCCCTTGCCCGACAGCCTGAAGACCGTATTGGGCTGCGTGCCTGCGGGAACTTTGTATGAGACCTTATCCCTGAGTGTCGGAACAGTGATGCTCGTACCAAGCGCTGCCTGTGTAACCGTGATTGGCACATCGATGTAAAGATCAGAGCCCTTTCTTGTAAACCTGCTGTGTGGTTTTATATTCATTACAGCAATCAGATCACCGTTGAGTCCGCCGTTCGTACTGGGCTGTCCCTGTCCCTTCAACGAAATCTTTGCGCCATTGTCGATGCCCTCCGGTATCGTAATCGAAATTGTTTTACCATTCAGCCGAACCTGCTTCTTTGTTCCGAAAGCAGCCTCTTCAAAGGTAATTGTGAGGGTTGTCTGGAGATCCGAACCTTTCCTTGGTTCAACCCTTCTTTGCGCGCTGCCAAATCCGCCTCCTCCAAACATAGATCCAAACAAATTCTCAAACTCGCTGCCTGAAAAACCTTGAAAGACATCACCACCTTGATTTCCAAAGCCTTGTCCTTGTCTCTGTCTTTGCTCTTGACCCCCTTGAAATGCTGCGTTCGGATCTACACCAGCAAAGCCAAACCGGTCATATTTATCTCTTTTCTCTGCGTCTGATAAAATGCCGTATGCTTCATTTACTTCTTTAAATTTTTCTTCTGATGTCTTATCGCCTGGATTCTTATCAGGATGATACTTCATGGCTTTTTTCCGAAATGCTTTCTTTATTTCATCCTCGGAAGCTTCTTTTTTTAAACCAAGCACTTCATAAAAATCTTGTTTTTCTGCCATGATCAATCCCTCCCCCTTATTTTCATCGGCCACACGGTTAGCACTCTTCTTCCGAGAGTGCTAACCTATGGTTAAAATATAACACTGCCGAATGCTAACTTCAACAGTGTTTGATATACTATATTATATTTACCACGAAAGCGACATGATAAACATATTTGCTGTCATTCCACCAGATTTAAATCAGCGTGGTTTGAAAACCCCAAAATGCGTGCAAACACAGAGTTAGGAAACATATGGATGGCCCGGTCTAATTTTGCTACGGTGGAGCCAATTTGAATGGACATAAACAGCCCCCCGACAAATTATTTTCTCTCTCCCCCTTATATTACAATATTTTTTTTAATTTAACAAACATTTATCCTTATCGCCATATTTCGGCACATGAATAGCACCTCAAGAGAAAAACGAGTTTCTTTTGAGGTGCTATGATCATCTATTCTTTTAATTAAGACATGAACGAATTAATATCTTCCTCTACCGTTCCAACACCTGCAATACCGAAGCTTTCAATTAGTACTTTGGCTACGTTAGGTGACAGGAAGCCGGGAAGTGTTGGGCCTAAGTGAATGTTCTTGACTCCTAAATACAATAATGCAAGTAATACTATGACTGCTTTTTGCTCATACCATGCAATGTTATATGCAATTGGCAGCTCGTTGATATCATCGAGTCCAAATACTTCTTTCAGCTTTAATGCAATCAGTGCCAATGAATAGGAATCGTTGCATTGACCTGCATCGAGCACTCTCGGGATTCCACCGATATCTCCCAGGTTCAGCTTGTTATAGCGATATTTTGCGCATCCAGCAGTCAGGATCACCGTATCTTTCGGAAGTTTTTCTGCAAACTGTGTGTAGTAATCTCTTGACTTCATTCTTCCGTCACAACCGGCCATTACGAAGAATTTCTTGATCGCACCGGATTTGACCGCATCTACAACCTTGTCTGCCAGTGCGAAGACCTGCTCATGTGCAAAGCCTCCGACGATCGTTCCTGTTTCAATTTCGGTTGGAGCCTTAAGAGTCTTAGCTAACACAATAATCTTTGAGAAATCTTTCTTGCCATTGGAGTCTGCCTCGATATGCAGGCATCCCGGGAAGCCGGATGCTCCGGTTGTAAAGATTCTTGATTTTACTTCCTCACTTCTTGGCGGAACGATGCAGTTTGTTGTGAATAGGATTGGTCCGTTGAAGGATTCAAACTCTTCGTTCTGTTTCCACCATGCATTTCCGTAATTTCCTGCAAAGTTGTCATACTTTTTGAATGCAGGATAGTAATGAGCCGGCAGCATTTCACTGTGTGTATAGATATCGACTCCCGTGCCCTTTGTCTGCTCAAGCAACTGCTCCAGATCGGTCAGGTCATGACCTGAAATCAGGATCGCCGGATTATTTCTTACACCGATATTTACTTCTGTGATCTCAGGATTGCCGTATTTCGAAGTATTTCCTTCGTCGAGCAATGCCATTGCAGTCACACCGAACTGTCCGGTTTTTAAGGTTAATGCGACAAGCTCATCTGCAGTAAGTCCATCGTCTAATGTCGCTGCAAGTGCTTCGTAGATGAACATATAAATCTCATCGCTCTCTTTTCCAAGGTTCAATGCATGGTGAGCATATGCTGCCATCCCCTTAACTCCGTATATAATGAGCTCTCTAAGTGATCTTACATCCTCATTTTCTGTTGCCAGCACACCTACCGTTGCAGCTTTTGTAAGCATATCGTTCTTGGTTGTTACATCGAATGCTGCTGCATCATGAAGATCAGTCGCGGAAACTTTTGCGCTCAATTCATTTCTCATTGAAATCATTCTTTTGATTACAACTTCAAATGCGGTGTCATCAAAATTAGCATTTGTAATGGTCATAAACAGGCTGTTCAGAACCTCGTGATTAACATTTTTCAAAGTCTTTGCGTCAAGCTTACCTTTGATAACGATGTCAGAAATACCTTTCAGCGTGTAAATCAATAGATCTTGCAGCTTAGCAACGTCTTCGCTTTTACCGCAGACCCCTCTGATTTCGCATCCGGTTCCTTTTGCAGTCTCCTGGCATTGGTAACAAAACATACTCATAACTATATTCTCCTTTGATCTTTTTCGTTTGTGTTAACTTATTGTGAATTCATGAATACTTATGTACAAATTATACCAGGGCAGAAATTGCATGCGCGTTGCATTTGCAACAAATTGAATATTTATTTTTATAAAGTGATCGGTTTCTCCATACATCAGCATCTCATTTCATAGAGTCCGTTGAGCTCCAAGGTTCGCTTCATTTCATTGCTCTTGATCGCGTATTCGATTATTTTAATCGTATTTGCAGCTTGCTGAGGAGTGACAATCAGATCACTTCCCTGGGTTATCGCCTGATGGAGGTTTTCATAATATTCGCGATAATCACCGGGTTCACTTGCCACCGTGCCGTTGATATCCATGCCGTTAACAATGACCGAAATCCTGCCGTGCTGTTCTTCCGGCTCCTGTCCCCAATTCTTTTTATTCAGCGGAGTAAATCCGTTCGTCAGATCTTCCTCCTGCACATCCATTCCGTATTTCACGAACGAACCAAACTCTCCCTGCAAAATATATCTGGGCAACGGAATTTTGACCAGCATTCCTACCTTTAAGGTAACTTTCAGTTTTTCATAATGAAGAATCAGTTCAAAATTATCAATTGTCCTTGCACATTCTCTCTGAATCCGTAAATCGGCGGTTACAGCAGAAGGCAGGCCGAATAACGCCACAACCTGATCAATCATATGAGGCCCCAGATCGTACAATAATCCCGAACCCGGAGCATCATCCTCTCTCCAGTTATTCTTTGAATAGTTACGGAATTTATCGATATGGCTTTCAAACTCCACCAAAGAGCCAAGCATTCCGCTATCAACGACTTTTTTCAACGTTTTGAAATCTCCGTCCCATCTCCTGTTCTGATAGACGGACAATATGACATTTTTCTTCTGCGCAAGTTCGATCAGCTTGTCTGCGTCCTGCGACAAAATGGTAAAAGGCT
Organism: uncultured Oscillospiraceae bacterium; assembly: GCA_964612345.1. Lineage (GTDB taxonomy): Bacteria > Bacillota > Clostridia > Peptostreptococcales > Anaerovoracaceae > Anoxybacterium. The sequence goes on from CAZTEH010000001.1 coordinate 118,963, forward strand.
TGTCCACAACGACGTTCTTGCCTGCCAGAATAGCCTCCTCCGCCAAATTATAGTGGCACGCATTGGGCGCTGCAACTACAACCAGTTGGATCTCATCGGCGCGGAAAATTTCTTTCACGTCCGATGTCACGGCTGTATTGGGGTATAAATCCCTGATTATAGCTTTGCCATTGCTGTTTGTTGTATATATGGTTTTTAGATTGATTCCCTCCGTGCTGTTTATGATCGGCGCATGGAAAACACGTCCGGCCAGACCAAAGCCAATTACTGCGGCATTGATTACACTCATCAGAATATTCCTCCTTTAATTTTATTTCGGTTCACAGACATATAACGACGCTCTGGTGTCAACATCGATCATCTTAACATCAACGAATATCCCTTTCAGCTCTTTCCTGACGTTTCTGATGAAATTGAAATAATCTCCCCCCTCAAGCCATTCTACGATATTTGTGAGAACGGATCGATTCTGATTGTAATCATAAATTATAACCAGCTGCTTTGTAATCCTGCTCATCTCAGCATACATTTCAGCACGCTCATTCTCTTTTAGCCCATGAGCTACATAGGAGGCGATGGAAATATCAAAGCTTTTATCTTCAAATGGCAACCCTTTAAGCACACTTGCATTCATAAATTTAATTCCTGTATTTTTTTGTTTTTCCTCAGCAATCGTAATCATCTTTTGCGATGGATCGATACCGGTCACAATCAACCCTTTTTGATTAAGAACAGAGCACAGGGCCCCGGTGCCACATCCAACATCAATGACGTTTTGATATCCGGAAAAATCGAATTCTTTTTTTACATTTTCAAAAACTGCATTGTAATGTTTTTTCTGATAATCAAAAAACCGCCCATAAATTGGTGCAATGCTGTCAAAAACGGAATTTTCTTTTTTGCTTTTTGTTTTTTTCATATTTTCCACTTCTTACTATAAGTTATTGCGAAGAATTTGATGTTCTGTTTTCTCTAAATAGTTTGCAAACCCACCAGCCAGATTCTTTACATTCCGGTAACCTTTCATGGAAAGGTACATCACGGCATACAGAGACTGCATCCCGCCATTGCAGTAAATAATGACCTCTTTCGATTGCTCCGGCAGCAGAGTCTTGTAATTTGACGGCAGATCTGCAAGCAGACATTGAACGGATCCGTAAATCCCATTTTCGCGAAAAGCCGTTTCACTTCTCAAATCGACTAGGGACACTTCATCTGGCCAAGTTTCCTGCTTGAGTTTTTCCTGCAGCTTATCCCATGAAATGAGATGAAAGCTGCCATCCATATTCTCAAGGAACAAGTCTTCACTCGATCGGTATCCCGGAAGTGCATCCATTGGCCGATGCTTCATAACACGATCCTTGACAATCCATGTGGTGTGTTCCATGTTCAGCTTCTTTTGAATCAGTATATCATGACCGAGGCATAGTCCCATCAGAATCGTGAAATCTGCACCGGAGCTGTTCAGGACATTGGCCTGTCCAATGGGATTGCAGGAGACGGACTGATCCGTCTTCGTTGTGTTGACCTTGCATTCGGCGATACCGTCAACGGTGCAGGAAGCCATAACCGTCTTGAATCCTTCCTTTTCCAGATACTCCCGCAGAAGGCCTGCTTCTTGCTCCATGCCATAGCAATAGGCGACTCCCAGCATTCGGTAATCCTTCAGCCTTGCATATTCTACGATTTCCTCCAGTCGGCTCAGGGTACCGGCTCTGCCGTTATCCACGAGTTTTGATGCAGCCCTGGTAATAGACTGCGCTTCCTCTGTATTATACTGATCCATATATTCGCCGCTTCGATCCGTGCAGGGCTCCGAAATTCTGCAGCCTTTCACAGCACATCTTGTACAGTCCATACTTTATACTCTCTTTCTTTATTTTACAATTTTATTATTAACAGATACCCAATATGAAATGCCCCTCTCTATTGACATAAATTTCATATTGAAATTTTATTATACCGCAAATCAGACTTTTACACCGTAACCTTGTCACAAATTTAATATTCTGACCATAAACACAGCCCAAAAAATATAAGAAGCCTGTCGCGCGCGCGACAGGCTTTGGTGTCATGTTAACCCGCTATCCAGTTCCTGAACATGCAGGGTATAGGCTCCATCCGAAAGATCATTAGCAGGAGTATAGTTTATCTGTTCTGTATAGTTCCAGTTGGCTGCGTCGTTCAACTTATACCTGTAATAGTCCTCTCCCGTTGCGTCGGTCCAGTTCCAGACCGGCTTTCGGTTTTTTGTCATACTGACATCGGGAATTACGGAGACTGCCGGAACAGTTATTTTCTCAAACTCTCCGGAGATGGTGATGTTATAACCCGGCATTGTGAAGCTGGTGCTAAGCTGATTCTGCAGCTTGCGCAGGAGGAGCTTGACGGGCTGCATATCCTGCTTGTCACGAGAGATACCTCCGGTATTGATTTTGTAGAGCTGCTTTCAAAGGGGTTGTGTTGTATCCTTTCCAGGCGGCATCTGAAGTTCACCGATTCTGAGATTCAGGATTACTGCCGGATGAGGGTTGATGGTATCACCGATGCAGACTTAAGCAAAATATGTGAATACACCGACGGATGGATTTCATTGGTATATATCCTGTTACTGGGCTTGGAAAGCGGGATTCCCGTGGGCATGAGCACAATCATCGAAGAAATGGTAGAAAAGGCATTGTTTACCCCTTACGACAGGCAGATGCAGGATTTTCTTCTCAAGCTCTCAGTCATGGAAGAGTTTACAACAGAGCAGTCTGAATATGTGACAGGTAATGAAAATGCAGGGCAGCTGTTAAAAAAGCTGCATCGAAATAATTCTTTTGTTTTTTACGATGAAAAGAACAGAACCTATAAAATTCATAGCGTTCTGCTTGACTATCTCAGGATGAAACGGAATTTTACCGCGGAGGAAACGCATTTCAAAAATATTTATCAGAAGCTTGGAGTAAGCAGCAAAGTATCGGCAATAAAGCTTGCACAAGCCAGCGGATATTTGGGAACTACTGTTCAATTTCATGCTCAATCATAAATTCTTTAATAATCCGCATAAATTCCTGCCCATATTTTTCAAGTTTACTGGTTCCCACACCATTCACATCCAGCATTCTTTTCTCTGTGGTAGGTAAAGAGGTACACATTTCCTTTAAAGCCTTGTCAGAAAATATGATATAGGGAGGCCTATGCTCCTTTAGCGCAATTTCATATCTTCGTTTTCGTAACCGTTCAAATAGCTCAGGATATTTCGCGTCACTGCCGCTTCTCTTTAAATCTTTTTTCTTTGAAAAGACTTTTTCCTGCTCTTTCGGCAGTTTCAGCAGGATGGGTTCTGACAGATTCTTTTCCTGCATCAGTTCCATTCCCTGCTTTGTAACCTTCAGTACGGGATATCCATCTGTCGTCAGATACAAGTAATCTTTTACCAGCAGATGATTCGCTGTCTGCCGTATTCTTGCGATCGTTCTATTCTTTAACGCTCCAAAAAATGGATTCTGTTCTAGCCTGAACTGCCGCACCTTGGCGTTATCCGCTCCATGAACCGCATCAATCATAGCATTCATGCCATACCGCTCTCCACTCGTCTTTATCAGGCTTATGATGCTTAACGCATCAACTGCAACATCGATCTCCTCAAATTCCGCCAGGCAGTTTTCACAGTTACCGCAATAATGACTGCCATATTCTCCAAAATAACGCAGGATATCATCTCGCAGGCATTCATTGGTAAAGCAATAATAAGTCATCTTCCGCAGTCTGTCACGATCCCTTTCGCGGATGATCTGCCTTTCATTGTAATCCAGCTCTTCATTTTCCTTCTGCTGATCGATCAAAAACTCATTGATCCTTACATCATGCCCGGAATAATAAAGAATGCAATCCGCTGCTTCTCCATCTCTTCCTGCACGGCCGGCCTCCTGATAATAGCTCTCAATATCTTTCGGCATATTATAATGAATAACAAATCTTACATTCGATTTATCAATTCCCATACCGAATGCATTCGTTGCAACCATGATCGGTGTCCTGTCATAAATAAAAGCTTCCTGGTTTTCCTTTCTTTCCAAATCCGATAATCCCGCATGATATCTCGTAACCGGGTATCCCCTTCGGAAAAGTTCTTCCTGCACTTCTTCCACCGCTTTTCTGGTATTGCAATAGATAATACCACCCTTATCGCCATTCTTCTGCAGGTAATCAAGCAGCTCATTCATCTTACTCTGCGGCTTCTTCACTGCAAAAAAGAGATTCTTCCTGTCATATCCGGTAACAATAACGGTTGGATTCCTAAGTCCCAGAATGCAGATAATATCATCTTTGACTGCTTTTGTAGCGGTTGCCGTATACGCTGTTATGACTGGTCTCTTCGGAAGCATATTGATAAAATCAACGATCTTCAAATAACCCGGTCTGAAATCTTGTCCCCATTGCGAAATACAATGGGCCTCATCCACAGCGATCATAGAAATATCCAAAGCATTCATCAAAGATAAAAAGGAGTCCGTCATCAAACGTTCCGGTGCTACATAGATTATTTTATACATTCCAAGGCGAGCATTCTCCATTACCTTTCTGAATTGCCCTTCCGTCAAGGAGCTGTTGATATATGCCGCATGCACTCCAACCTCAATCAGAGCCGTTACCTGATCCTTCATAAGAGAAATCAGCGGTGAAATAATGATAGATACTCCATCAAATGACAAGGCCGGCACCTGAAAACAAATGGATTTTCCGGCACCCGTCGGCATGATACCCAAGACATCCTTCTGATTTAGTGTACTATCGATTAACGCTTCCTGTCCCTCACGGAACGTATCATATCCGTATATATCCTTTAAAATTTTATGCTTATCCACCGATGCCTCCTATGTTAACCTTGCAACGAACTAAGTTCCTGCAGCATTTTATAGTATACACTAATCGAAGAATCTCAGCAATTGCCATCACAGGAAATCATTTGGTCATGCTTTACACTGTAACATTTGACTTTTGTAAAGCCGAAAGAACCGGCAGGATCTGCCGGTTCTCCATTTTGAAATTGAACCTTATTGATAAACACTATTCTTCCGATCTGATTGGAGCCGGATATTTCTTTACAATCCAAACCTTCATCAATATGTAATAAAGAATTCCGGTCAAGATAACGGTTGGAACGCCAGCTGTAATATACGGGAACCATCCGGTCATGCTGGTCCAGGTGACGGGATTCAGGACGATCAGGTAGAAAAAAAGTCCGAACGCCATGGATATCGCAGCAGCGGGATTTACGCCATGGAAATACTGGTAGCCTTCTATCTTGTTAAAGACGTCCCTGAGCTTGTAGATTCCTTTCGAAATAAAGAAATAGTCCGTGACGATAATCGCACCGTAAATACCGTTGATCAGTCCGATAATGGCATAGATGGAGGCAATTCTCCCATAAAAGCCCGGCGTACACAAAACGAGTGCCGGAACCGTTGCGACAGCTAATGCTAAACTCCATTTCATTTTAGGATAATTTGAAACCAGTGAGATTGCAGCCGGATAAATGATGGTTGCGATGGATGAAATGTTGGCAGTGGCCATCAAAACCAGTCCGATCAGCGCAATCAACGGAAATCCCACATTTGTACTCATGACGACCAGCCATGAAGTGGGATCATATTGTCCGATTGCCAAAGCAGCGAAAGCAGCAAAAACGCCTGCAACAGCGGCCAAAGCACCCCAGCCCCACATACATCCATGAAAACCTACGCTTTCGGACTTTGCAAGACGGGTATACTGCCCATAAAAGTACGCCCAGGACAGCCCCAGTCCTATGTTGATCTCAAAAGCCGATGCCAGATTCCAACGGTTGGATAAAGCTTCATCTCCCTCAATAACGATTGGAGCAGCTGGTTTCGCGCTGAAAATTTTATCGAGACCTTCATGTAAAATAAGATATAGGATCAATCCAATCAGAACGACGATCATGAAGACCGCAGCGATTCGAGTGAACCATTTCAGAGTATCCGGGCCCCGTGCAGCAAATACGAAACCTACGGCCAAAGCAAGCACTGCCCAGATTGTTGCCCCGGGGAAATCACTTGCCAGTAATGCATTCTCATTGATTATAACTGCCCAAAGCTTGATGGCTCCTTGCCCAAACATCAGGGCAGCCAGTGCCAGTGCGCAGAGCCATGTGACGGCGAAGAAAAGCATATTGACGATCGTGAATCTCGGGCCAAAGATCGGAACCGAACCGAGCAGCTGTTCCACTCCGTAGCGAGCGGAAATAATGGCAACAGCTCCCATTAAAAGTAAACCAAAACAATTTCCGAAAAGGATTGCCGGAATCGCCTGTTTGGCAGAAAGCCACATTCCGGTCTGACTTCCGATCAGGAAGAACCAAGCGCCGATACCGAAACAGATCTGAATCGCAAGCAAGTCCCAAAATCCATATATTCTTTCTTTCTTTCGGCAAGGCAGTATGGTGAAATAAACGTCATTTTTCACAAATTCTTTTACAGCCATATTATCCCTCCTAAAAATCATAATAATGAATGATACTTATGTCAGAAGCGACCATACCCAATAGATGCACAAAACCGCGTTGACTGCGATCGCAATGGCATAATCCTTTTTTTGGATTCGATCCACATAACCGTTCCCACCGTGGATCACATCCTGCTCATGATCCCGTTCGAATTCTTCGATTCGCTCCTCGGCCTCAGCCAATAGCTGTGAATCCAGACCGGGCATATTTAACGGCAGCCTTTCATTATTGAACATTCCATTCACTCCTTTCCAATAATTTCATGATAGAATTTCTTTTAATTCTACATTCTATACATGCAATAGAGTCAATGGGTTTTTTAAAACATTTAAATAGAATGGCTATTTATTTTCAGGCTTTAAATTTTATCGGAATTTGAATTTTATAGAACATATCTCTTATGTTTTCTTTAAATGCAGGGAATTCTGTGATGACTTCGCAAATATAATCTCCAACGATTTCCAGTTCTCTTTTCTCGATTTCCTCGACCAATTGCTCTGCCTGTTCAATCTCCGCATAAAAATCGTCACTGCACATCGATATATACATGCCTGCGGGGATTCGTTCAACATCCTCATTGTCGCGAAAATTTTCATCTACAAACACAAACGCTTCATTACATAGGAAAGACCCTCGTTTCATGTTTTCTTTTCTCATAATGGTTCCTACATTCCGATAATATGTCAACGGCAATTTTTTGAATATCAAGGCCTTCTTCAACTCATGCAGCATCAATTCATATCCATAGCCATCCTGGTCAAAGTAGTTTTTTTTCGATTGATGTTTATATAAATACCTTTCCCCAATATACTCAATGAAAATCTGATGGTCTTTTGGATAATTCTCATACCTATGATAATCCTCGATCGCTCTGCCGATCTCCCTTTGATTGTATTTCAGCCGTTCAATTTCATGATCGATATCCACAAAGCGCTTTTTTAGAAAGTCTACCGTATCTTCAATACTGTTATGCTTAATGTGATCCTTTATTTTTCGAAGCGTCAATCCATAATCCTTCATGAACTGTATCATATCCAATCTCGCAGATTGATTGATATGATAATAGCGGTATCCGGTGCTTTCATCCACGATCAAAGGTTTTAACAATCCCTCCCTGTCATATAGCCTCAAAGTCTGGATACTAACCGCATTGATTTGTGCCATTTGGCCTATTGTAAGTTTAGCAAGTTCCATTGCATTCACCTCCAAAAACAGTATATCAAGTATAGAGTTTTTGCGCAAAAATATTACCATCTCTTAATAGTAATAAGCCTGCCCATCATTGCCCTTTAAATATTTTATATAGGGACCTAACGCAGGCGTTGCCTGCTCCAGCATACGCTTAGCATATGCTGCTGTCCTATTTTGCATTGCGGCTAAAGCTCAGAAAAATGAGCAATGAGGAACTCACCAAAGTTTCCAGGAGTTCTTACTACTCTACTCGGGACCTACTATCAATTTCATATATAAGGTAGCTAGTATTGAAACCGGCTACCTTAAAAGTTTATTATATTATAAATGTTAATATCTTAAATTAGAAATTCTTTGCAATTTCCTTTGCCTCAGCTATAGCGTTTCCGACAATAGTGTCAACGTCATTTCCAATGACATCTAATCCTTCTGCAGCCACAGTGGTAAAATCAGTAATTCCAAGAAAACCCAGTATTGTTCTTAAATATCTGTCTCCCATTTCAAAGGATGAAAAAGGCTCGGAAGAATAGATTCCACCTCTGGAGGTGATATGGATCGCTTTTCTGTCAGAACATAGGCCGACTGGACCAGATGCTGTATATTTAAACGTAATTCCTGTAACGGTAATATAGTCAATATAAGCTTTCAGCATTGCCGGAATACTTAAATTCCATAATGGTGCTGCAAATATATACTTATCAGCATCTAAAAATTGATAAGCATACTTTAGTATGGGATGTTCTCTGCCTGTTCCTTCTTCTGGCATATGCAAAGCATTTAACTCACCTTTTGGCATAAAGTCAATCCCTTCCTCATATAAATCCAACGTAATGACTTCGTCAATGGGGTTGCTCTCTTTATAAGCTTCAATGAAGCTGTCAGAAATCATGAATGTTCTTGATTCTCCTTCTAATTTAGCATTTGCTTTAATGTACAGTACTTTACTCATTTGTTTTCTCCATTTCTTATATATATTTGTTGATAGTATACCCTCCACAAGTAAATTAATTTAATTATGGGAGGAACCTCTGATAACTTTATTATGTTAGATATTGCATTGACCGGTTGCCGGATTACAGGCCAGCGACTTCAAGACAGTTTCAATAAATAAACCGTTTCCTGCTGGAATCTTCTTGATCAGATTTTTATTATTTAAGTCTTCCAAAACTGTATTTAATTCTGCCTTAGAAAAGTCAAATGCTGTTTCAATCTCTATAAAAAATATAATCATTTACATTATTACTAATTAGTAATATATGCCTGAATAATTGGCACTGACATTATGCCGTGCCAAGTTTTTTTAATATCTTTACAATTTGCTCTTTCTCATCTGTACTCAGCTCTTTAAAGTATATTTCTAAATCGTTTACATGGTTAGGAAATATCTCTTCAACTTTTTCTTTGCCTGTATCGGTTATCGAAATTAAACTGGATCTTTTATCAGTAGGATTAACGCACCTTGAAATAAGTTGTTCTTTTTCAAGATTATTTATTACAACAGTCATGTTTCCAGCGGAGGATAATATTGATTCAATAATCTCGTTTATACTCATGCTGCCTTTATGATATAAAGCTTCCAAAACAGCAAACTGTGAGGTTGTTAATCCTCCTTTCATAAAGATTTCAGCCGATCTTCTATGAACCGTTTGAGTAGTTCTACTTAATGTTATAAGCAATTTAAGATTTAGATCGTTTTTTTCACCATATGATATTTTTTTATTCTTCATGAAAAAAATATACTACTAACTAGTAGTAATGTCAATAGTTTTTGTTGAAATTTTTAAACAATTACAAAGAGCTTGTAGAAATTCGTCCAAGAACCTTAATAGTAATTGATACATTAATTGTGCTCGACTATGAACACCGGCGGATGTCGCCGAAATACGCACTTGTTTTCTCGTACATCGTAGACATACTGATGTATCCGCGTTTCACCAGTCTTTCGTTGGTGATTGCACAATACTCGGGAGTTCTTGACATTATTTAAACCAAAAAAACGGGGCTGTCGCACTAAAATGAAAAGTTAGTGCGCAGCTTCTTTTTAATTTCTAAA
>CAZTEH010000002.1:0-93457 GCA_964612345.1 uncultured Oscillospiraceae bacterium
CCAATACTTTGTCATCGGGAATTTTTGTGTCATTTCTAATAATTTATCCATTTTTCTTCTTATGAGAACACCTTGTTATCGGTATCCCATATCCTCCTTCATTTTCTACTTGATATGTTCCCAGATCCAGCCGATATTCAGCTCTTCCAGCTTTCCTCTTGTCGGCTTGCTGGTCTTGTCCCAGCCCATCATTTCATAGTAAAGCTGCTTTGCCTCTTCAAACTGTTCTCTGTCAATTGCATGGCCTTTCAAAGTTCCGTCCCGCATGGGCTCAAAGAATCGCGGCGGCAGAGTATCGTCTTCGCTGGTAAAGCCATGCTTGATATTGAACGCTCTTCCCATGGTGACCCAGCGTTCTCCCGCCTTCATCAATTCAAACAGACTGGTGCGCCAGCCTGTTATATATTCGGTGATCTGCGCCAGCTGGTTCAGACTGATCGCCCTGAATTCAGGGACCGCGGTGAAGATACACCAGTCGATCACATCATGGAAGCCCCATATCTGCTGAAGGTAAACAAACAGCCGTACTTTTGCAGGGCTTAAATCTTCCGCAGGAACCGGCTCAAAGATCCCCACCGGGCTTAAGTCTTCCAAATCGATCCAATTGCAGTCTGTGGTGTACTGGCCGTATTTCGCGAAGCCCGGATCGTGAGCGGCCTGCAGATGATCTGCTCCCGTATTGGAAACCGCATATCCCAGGGCAACGCCCCATTTCCCTCTCGGCTCATGGTTCGGCGGTTCTTGCCCCTTCACCTGGATCGCATATTGTATGGTTCCGTTGCCGACGGTTTCCGCCGCTCTTTTGGAACCCTCGCCCATCAGTTTGCCAAACCCTCTTCGATAAGCTACATCTTCAATGATTTTCATATATAGCTCGGGAGCATTCCACTTGAATTCTATTCCACCGGTGGTTTCCCTGTCAAGGAGTCCCCGTTCGAAGCATTCAATGGCCCAGGACATGGTCACACCGGTTGAAATGGTATCAAGTCCAAGGGCATTGCATTTCTCATTCATCGCTGCTACAGGCACAATATCGTTCACTCCCAAATTGGATCCCAGCAATCCGATGGATTCATATTCCGGACCTCCGTACTTTCTTGTGACCTTAAATTCACCTTTGGATCCTTCCAAGGATCTTTTGCAGGCAACACCGCAGGCATAGCAGGTATCCGTCTTTCCATTCAGTACCCGTTTCATCTCTTCGCCGGATATCTTATCCGCATATTCGAAGGAACCATCCTGGAAGTTGTAGGTAGGAAGCATACCGGCCAGACTTACCGGAACGATTCCCTTCGCTGTGCCAAGCTCATGGTGTACGCTGATGGCAGGATGAGTTTTTAAATTCCTGTTGAACCAGTCTCTGATTTGTTTCAATCCCTCTTCATTGGCGATTTTTATCTCGCGGTTGCTGCCCTTCACGACGATAGCACGCAGATTTTTGCTGCCCATTACAGCTCCCAGACCGCCTCTTCCATGATAATGCTTTAAATCTGCGCCAATGCATGCATAGCGTACCAAATTCTCTCCCGCTGGACCGATTTGCAGAACTCTCGCCTTCGGATACGCTTCATTATAACGGTCCTGTCCGTCTCCGGTAGTTTTCCCTCGTAGATGTTCTGCGTCAATAATTTCCACTTGCTCATCTTCGATGATGATGCTTACCAGCTTTTCCGATCTGCCGGAAATGATGATTCCATCCAAAGCGGCAAATTTCAATTCCGCTCCCCACCAGCCTCCGCACTGAGAATCGGCAAGTCCTCCTGTCAACGGAGACAGACTGGCGCAGGTATGCCTTGCCTGCCCGGAAATTTTGGTGCCGGTCAATGGAGAGGTCATAAATACGATTCGGTTTTCCGGATCAAAGGCATCGATTCCTTTTGGGATCTCTTTCATCATATAATACATCGCCAGGCTTCCGCCGCCAAAGTAGGTTCGATAAATAACGGGATCAACTTCTTCAATGAACCAGGTCATTTCAGATAAGTCGACTCTTAAAATTCTTCCCCAAAATCCAAAGTACTTCTGTTCCATGTGGCTTCCTCCTTATTCGATGTTTCATTCATGACGATGAAAAGAAAAAATCGTTGTACTCTCGCCGGGCATTCCTTTTCTTATGATCGGAGACGGAAAATGCTCTATATTTATGGCATTTGGATAATGCTGCGTTTCAAAGCAAAGTCCCGCATATTTCTTATACAGCGCACCATTTTTTCCGCGCAATGTTCCATCCAAATAATTGCCGGTATAAAAATGTACTCCTTCCGCTTCTGTGAAGACTTTCATCTCGATCCCACTTTTGGGAGAAAACAAGCATGCAAACGGAGTATTTCTATTTCCTTGATGATTGAGGATAAAATTGTGATTGAATCCGGCTCCATATTCCATTTGGTAATGCTTTTTTAGAAGCTGGTGTCCGATTATTTTTGGACTGCGTAAATCAAATGGGGTATCCTCTACCAAAAGGATCTTGCCCGTACTGCAGCAATCCGTGTCAATTTCCGTGATCGCATCTGCATCGATACGGACAATGTGTTCTGCAATGGTTCCGCTGCTATGTCCATTCAAGTTGAAATAGCTATGATTGGTTAAATTCAAAATGGTATCCTCATCGCTGATTCCTTTGTAGTTAATTTTTAGCTGATGATCGATGATTCTATATTCTACCGTACACTTCAGGTTTCCAGGATAACCTTCCTCTCCGTCTGCACTTTGCCGCCTGAAAACAACGTATTCCTTGCCATAATCTTCGATGTCCCACAGCACGTTCCAAAATCCTTTATGGCCTCCATGCAGATGGTTTTCTCCTTTATTTTTATCCAATCGATATTCTTTCCCGTTGATTGTAAATCTGGCATTGGTGATTCTATTTGCACATCTTCCAAGCACAGCCCCCACATAGTATTTTTGATCCACATATTCTTCCAGGGTGTCAAATCCCATGACTACGTCGACAAAATTTCCATTCTTATCGGGCACCATCAAGCCAACAATGGCACAGCCGAAGTTCGTAACGTCGACCTGTATGTTTCCGGACGACAGAGAGATCAAATATGCCTCTTCATTCCCTATTTTACCAAAAACCCGCTTGTTCATCATACGTTCCATTCCGCACTCAAATCAGTGCATTCGCCACATATTGTTCTGCATCCAGTCCCGCCCAAAGCTTTGTGGCTTTCCTTGCGGCATTGCATGCGGAATCAACATTTTCCAGAGTTGCAGAGCAGAACTCATTGACCGGTTCTCCATTTGCTTTATTGTAAGATCGAAACGTACCTTCATTATCGATCCACTGATTGTTGATATATTGCAGATATCTTTTCATTCTCAACCTCCCCGAATGTTACTTCCACACTTCATAATCGATTGCTTTTAATCTGCAGAATGTTTCCAGCTCTTCTATATAATCTCCTCGGACCATGTGCATGTGGTTGGATCCAAATTCATTCAGGAACTTTTGATCAAGCTTCACTTTCAGCATGCCCTTGGGAAATTGCGGTGTAATACTGTCCAGTTCGCCGTTTTCCGGTGTGATCACTTCTCCTTTTATGATTGCCATCCAATATCGCCCGCTCTTTCTGCAAAGTCTTGCCAGCGTGACCGGCCCTTCCTCTATGATCCCCGGGAACGCACAGCCTCCGGCTGCTCCGAATGCATGCGGTACCGCTTTGATGGACGATAGTCCGCAGTTTTGATTTTCTTTACAATAAAAGTCGTTGGCAATGGCTCCGCAGTTTGCCAGTGCGAGGATATCCTTCTCTGTGTCAAGATATCTGACATCCATCAAGGTTGTGGCCATTCCTCCGGACAAGAGGCTTAGTATCTTCATGGTCAGCGCACCGTCCGTATCCGATTCACAGGCATGGACGGTTGATTTTTTTTCGCCGGATATATCCCAGGTGCTGTTCAGCATCATGTGAGCCAGGCATTGGGTGGTATATCCGTCGCTTAACTCTCTCTGGCACTTGTTGCCCACAAAATCCAGATGGTTTTCCGACACCAGCTCCTGCAGACTGAGATAACTCCTGATCTGACGCTCAAAAGCTTCCGGTGTAAAGAGTCCTCCATATTCGCAGGATTGCAGCTGATCCAGCAGCCATTCCTTATATTCCCTGACCCTGCTATCATCGATGGTCTTTGCTTTTTCCACAATACTGCTCTCATCAAAATATTTAATATCAACATCAAACATTCTCTGCCATTGAGCCACATCGCTGACGGTCGTAAAGATACCCAGACTCCGGCTTCCGAATACACCGAGCACATTGCCTCTCAGCTTTTTGATCGCAGAGGCCGCGCGAATAAACGCACGCGCTTTGTTTCTGCCGGCTTCCGTATTATGTTGAAATGCGCGGGTATGGTCCCTGCCGATTTGATCCAGAGCACCGCCGGCTCCCAAAACACCCACCAGACTGGAGGTTTCCGAGCTGCCGTTTCCAAGCAGAAGCACCGGCTCCTTTATGTAGTTGCAGACCTTGACGGATAAAATCGGGTCTGCCCAGATCGGTAAATGGATGATAAGACAATCGATCTGCTCTCTGTTAAATTGATCTGCACACTCTGCGATCATGCTCTCTGCGGTAATGACTCCGGACTCTATGACATCAAATTCCTCTCTTAGCCAATCCAGAGATTTCATCTCTTCCATCACTAACGGTTTTCTTGTTTCATAAAAATCAGACCGGCTATCTGCAACTGTAATTAATCCTATTTTCGCCATAATATCACCCAAACTTTTTCCCTTTCACGCTATTGAGATAGACAGCCAATAATATGATTGCACCTTTAATAGCCGGCTGAATTGTAGGAGGCACATTTAATAGATTTAAGATATTATTCAGAACGCCTAAAATCAGCACCCCGATTACGGCTCCACTGATTTTGCCCACTCCGCCGGACAAGCTGGCACCGCCGACGGTAACCGCGGCGATGGAATCCAAGGTGAGATTATCTCCTGCCTGCGGATCCCCGAGCCCGACACGGGCGACAAACATCAACGCTGCCATGCACCCAAGTGCCGCCGATAAAAGATAGACGGATAGTTTCACCCTTGCTATGGGAAGCCCCGATATGGCCGCTGTCTTTTCATTGCCTCCAACCGCATAGACAAAATGACCTGTCGTGGTTTTTAAATATAAGGCAACAAAGATCACCGCAACAGCCGACAGCAGAACAGGAAGCGGGATCCCGATCAACTTCACGGAATAGATCGCCAGAATAGCAGGCGAGATGGGTGTTCCGTCAATTCCGGCATAAACTGCCGCACCTCCGCCGATGACCTTGGTAATGGAGTAAACGATCTGACTCATGGCCAGTGTGACAACAAAAGCCGGCAGCTTTACAAAATGGACCATGCAACCGGTCAAGCCTCCAATCACCAGAGCAGCCGCCAGCGTCACGCCGATGGACATACCGGTTCCGTATCCCTGAGTCAGAACGATGATCACACTGGAAAACCCCACGATATTTCCTGCATTCAAATCAATTCCTTTTGACAATATGATCAAGAACTGCCCCAATGCCACAATCATAAGAATGCTGTTTTGCACTAAAATGTTTGTAAGGTTCACCGGCTGTATAAATACGCCCTTTGACAAAAATGCTGCAAAGATGCTCAGTGTAATAAGCACAACGATGAGCTGCAGTGTGTCTTTCGATTGTGTCAAAATATTCTTCATCTATGTACCCCCCTTACTTACTGGTTCTGCGTCTCTGCAACTGGCTGATCGCAACTGCAAGCAATATGATGATTCCTTTGATTGCACCCTGCCAGAAGGGAGATATCCCCGAGAGATTTAAAATACTGTTGATCACACCAAACAGCAGAACGCCTGCGGCAGTTCCCAAAACCGAACCTACTCCGCCGTTCAGACTTCCGCCGCCGACAACCACGGCCGCGATGCTTTCCATTTCATAATTCATTCCGCCGATGGGGGAAGCCGAACCCAGTCTTGCCGCCCAGATCAAACCGCCGAAAGCGGTAAACAGACCTGCCATCATATAGACAAACATCTTCGTCTTGGCAATATTGATGCCGGCCAGCCTTGCACTTTCCTCACTGCTGCCCACTGCATAAATATATCTTCCCAGTCTTCGTTTCTTCAGGAAGTAAAACAGCAGGATACAGGTAATGATCCAAAGCAGAAAACAGATCGGGATCCCGAAAAGCTCCGCCCGGCCTAAGCTCTTAAACATGTCGTTTTGGATGGGGATGGGCTTTGCGTTTGCTATAAATTTAGCAAGGCCCCTTCCGATACCAAGCATTCCCAAGGTTGCTACGAATGCCGGAATTTTTGTCTTCGCAACGATGATGCCGCTGACCAGACCCAGACCACCGCAGAAAACCATGGCTCCCAGCGCCGCGGGAACTGCACCGGCATAAACCATGATGGTAGCTGCCACCACAGAGGTAAGCGCAACGAAGGATCCCTGGGATAGATCGATACCGCCTGTCAGTATGACCAACAGCTGTCCCAGTGCTAAAAATCCGATGATGGAATACTGGTACATGATGGCGGTCATATTTGCATCTCTTGTAAAATTCGGCACAAAGATGACGCCATAGAGTACAACAATTGCAAGGGCTATGATTGCACTATATTTGTTCAGGAAAGCGAATCCTTTATCAAAATTAATCTTCACCATCTACTCTCCTCCCAAATTCAGTGCTGCTTCCAGGATCTTTTCCTCTGTGGCTTCATCTCGGTTAAATTCTTTTACGATCGTTCCGTTTGCCATGACAGCGATCCGGTCAGACTGTGATAACAGCTCGATCAAGTCGGAGGAGACCATTAATATGGCCGTTCCCTTTTCCTTCAGCTTCGTAATGACTTTATAGATTTCCTCACGGGCACCCACATCGACTCCTCTGGTGGGCTCATCGAGCAGCAGCAGCTCGCAGTCTGCATTCAGGAGCTTGCCCAAAACCGCTTTTTGTTGATTTCCCCCGCTCAGATACTGAATATTTTTATAAGGGTTTTTGGGCTGTACATTTAATTCGGCAAACAGCTCCATCCCCCGTTTTTTCAATCTCTTCCACTTGACCATGGAACCCATCGAGGTCTTTTCTATGATGCTGTAGGACATGTTTTCCAAAACGCTTCTGGATGCCACGATCCCCTCGCCTTTTCGATCCTCAGGCACGAGACCGATGCCCATCTTCAGAGCTTGTCTAGGAGAATTGATCTTTACAGGGTTTCCCTTATAATGGATTTCACCGTGGTCAACCGGATCCGCTCCGATGATCAGCCGGATCAGTTCGGTCCTTCCGGCTCCAACCAGACCGCCGATTCCAAAGATCTCAC
Organism: uncultured Oscillospiraceae bacterium; assembly: GCA_964612345.1. Lineage (GTDB taxonomy): Bacteria > Bacillota > Clostridia > Peptostreptococcales > Anaerovoracaceae > Anoxybacterium. The sequence goes on from CAZTEH010000002.1 coordinate 7,302, forward strand.
CGCTATGTACCTTAAGGCTTACCCCTTTTACAACGCCTTCCCGCGTCAGATTCTTCAAGGCAAGCACTTCTTCCCCTATGGTCGTCCGTCGTTCTTTCTTATCGATCTTCACATCTCTGCCGACCATGGATTTTACCAGAGTGTCTTTATCAAACTCCGCGACCAATCCCGTTCTTACCAGACAGCCATCCTTCAAAACTGTGATCCGATCACCGATTTCAAAGATTTCTTCCAGATGATGCGATATATAAATAATTGCAATTCCTTGCTCTTTTAACTTTCGAATTAAACCAAACAGTAACTCAACCTCCGTATTGGTAAAAACAGAAGTCGGTTCATCAAGTATCAAAACCTTGCTATTAAACGACAGTGCTTTTGCGATTGCAACCAATTGCTGATTTGCAACTTTTAAAGATTGCAGCTCTGCATTGACATCGATGGATACACCCATATCCCCGAAAATATTCCTTGCTTTCTCTTTGATTTTCTTGTCATCGATATTCTTTGTCTTTGTCAGCGGCTCATTTCTTAATGAAATATTCTGTGCCACCGTCAAATGAGGAACCAGATCGATTTCCTGATAAATGGTATTGATCCCGTTTTCATGTGCCCATCTCGGACTGTATTTTTTGTAAACCGTGTCCTGATAATGGATGCTGCCGCTGTCAGCCGTATAGCTGCCTGAGATGATTTTAATCAAAGTGGATTTTCCCGCACCGTTTTCACCCATGAGGCAGTGTACTTCCCCCGGATATACGTCGATGCTGACATCCTGCAGCACAGGCACGCCTGAAAATCCCTTGTAGATATTTTCCAATTTTAAGATCGGTTCTCTTTCTGTCAACATAATCACCCCACCAATTTGATAAAAGCGGGGGGCTTTGCGCCCCCCCTGGCTGTTTAGAATTCCAGTCCTGCTGCACTGATCTGATCGAGATAAGCTTGAGCTTCAGAAGCTTTGCTTGATTCAAATATTTTGATCGGAACTTCCTGCTTTGCAGGAATTGATTTTCCTTCAAGGTAATCTAATGCGCTCTGGATTGCTAATTCGCCAAAATATGGAGGAGTCTGTGTTTCGCATGCGATTTCTCCGGCAATTACGGCTTCGATGGCTTTCATGTGTCCGCCTTCACCGATTACGGAGCCTAAAAGTTCAGCTCTTCCGGCAGCCTTGATCGCATCCAGGACGCCGATGGTCATATCGCTGTAGTCTGTTCTTACGATGTCAATTTCACCTGCAGGAAATCTCTGGAGGAAGTCTTCCATTACCTGCATTCCGCCCTGCTTTGTGAAGCCGGCATCAGCAACTGCGATTTCTTTGATATTCGGATAATCTGCCATAACAGATGCCCAGCCTTCATTGGCATCGATTACAGGGGAAGCGCCTGCCTGACCCTGTACGTGAACAACATTTCCCTTCGGTTCGCCATACTTTTCAGTCAGCATTGCAACTGTTTTCTCTGCAAGAATTTCTCCTGACAGAACATGACTCTGAGTGATCTGAGTTATGTACATTCCTTCACCCGGTTCCGCATTGATGGTTCTGTCAATGATAAATAGAGGAACATTTGCATTGTTGCACATATCTACAACAGGTACCAACGCTTCTGATTCAACAGGGGCTACGATCAAAGCATCCGGGCTCTGAGCCAGTAAGCTTTCTACATCAGCCAGCTGCTTGGATGGATCCTGATTTGCATCTGTGGAGATCAGTTTCACACCAAATTTTTCCGCTTGTGCTTCCATATCCTTTTGGTTTGTTACACGCCATGCATTGACGAGCTCTGCCTGGGAATATGCGATAACGATCTGATCATCGCCGCCGTCGGCTGCTGCTTCCTCTTTGCTGCCCGCACAACCTGCAAAAGCGGTCATGACTAAAATGATGCATAACGCTACGGCTGTCAACATTTTAATTCTTTTCATTTCTTTCTCCTTCTTCCATTCAATGATTGATTTATTTTTTAATTATTCCACTCAGATCTATTCCGCTTACGCTTTCTACACCTGAAATAGCAACTGCTGTAAAGGGGATCGTTATGGTTTCGTTTCCCCGGATCGTGGTGACGGTATGATTTTTCATCGCCTCTTCAAAATTGTTCGGATAACTGGTCCAAGGCTCAAGCGCCACGCAATAGGTTCGGTCCCACCAGGGGTATCCCGGTGATTTTCCGTATACCAGCCAAAACCAGAGATACGGAAAGATTTCCTTCGGCCACGCCAGACCAAAACCTAATTGCGATTCCGGATCGATGCAGGCATACCAGCCTTCCATCAGCTCCTTGATATACACCATATCTCCATAGCCGGCATATTTATCACCTATGACAGACAAGTCGACCACTTTTTCATCCATTTTGATCAGCGGCCAGTCAAATTCCATGCCCGGTTCGAAGATTCCTGATTCCATGAACCTCGGTTTGTGTACCATTGCCTTCTTCGCATTGAGGAACAGTTTGTTTCCTTTTTTCAGGAAAGGTGCGCCCAGGGCCGGATGCTGACCCCACATGACTTTCAAGTCCTGTGTCGACCGGTTCGTGATCTTTTCTTCCATGTAGACGCTGGGATCCTGACCTTTTATGGATATGGTCTTCTCGATGTGAAACGGCGTCCGCACGCAATCGACTTCCAGCTTTACTTTGATGGCTTCCGGTTCATCCTCGAGAATGGAATATTCCCAGCCCAGCTGTGTCACTTCCCCGTGAAGGCCGATTTCCGCGCCCTGATATAGATAGGGGCCGCCGCCCGGGAAAATATCCTGCCATCCGCCATGATAGTTATCTAAAAAGGTTCCCGATTGGGCTGCGATCGTATCCTTATATTTATGAGGATTCAGCAAACCGTTGGGGGATTTCCATAAAAAGTCAACATCCTTCGGTTTATAAATGAATTGGAACAGATCAGCGCCTTTATCAAGTAAAATACCGATTTTGATCACTTCGTTCTCCATAAACAGAACGTTCATCCCTTTATAGGTACTATCATCGGTTATTCTGCAGCCGTAATGTCTGTACTTGGCTTTCATGGCAACCTCCGCTTTACTTCTTCAGCTTTGCTGCTGATTTTCTTTCGATCAGCTTTAGCTCCAGCAGCTTGACTTCGTTTACTGTCTCATTATCATTTTCCAGCATATTGATCAGCATATTTACTGCCTCAACCCCTTTGTCATAAGTCGGCTGTTTCATGGTTGTGAGCGGTGGGTCGTAGTGTTCTGCAAACGGAATATCGTCAAAACCAACGACAGAAATGTCCTTCGGTACTTTTTTCCCTAAAGCTTTAATCGCCTTGATCGCTCCTATGGCAAGCATATCGCTGGCTGCAAAAATTGCTGTTATATTATCATTCTTCTCTAAAAGCTCTTTGGTTGCTTCTTCTGCATTTACTATGGAACCCTTATCGATGATCTTTACCATCGATTCACGGTAGGGGATCCCTTTTTCGTCCAGGATATCCCGGTAGCCATGAAAGCGGTCCATACTGCTTGTGATGGAAGATTTTCCTATGTATGCGATATCATGATGCCCCAGCTTATATAAATACTCTGTTAGTTGGCGGCCGCCGCTGTAATTGTCAACGTCTACCACATTGATCTTATTATCGCCTTCAATGATATTGGCGGTGGAGACAAATGGCGCATTTACGTCGATCAAGGACTGCAGCATATATTTGTGGTCGTTGCCCGGGCTGATTACAATGTACCCCTCCACCTGCTTTTGATTGAACATATCCTCATAATTATGGTTGTGCGGATAACAGATCAATAGAGCATAGCCTCGCTTATCTGCCTCGGTATATACGCCTCTCATTACTTCCACATAATATGGATTTGAGAAGATATACTCCGCATCATAAGGAATGATCATGCCGATCGTGTGGCTGCGCCGCAAGGATATGGCCTTTGCCATGGCATTCGGCTTAAAATTGTATTCTTCAATTACTTTCAATATTTTGTCCCGTGTTTCAGGATTGACATCTGGTCTCTTATTCATCACTCTCGAAACCGTTGTTTTTGAAACTCCAGCTATTTTAGCAATTTCATCCATCTTCATAGCTTTTTCTCCTTTTTTACCCCGTTTATTACCCGAACCGGTTCCGGAACCGTTACCGGAACCGGTTCCGATGGCTTTTTCTTCATATTAATCCCGCGTTAATAATTTGTCAACATAAGTTTTTAAAAAAATAAAAAAAGTACATCGGCAAATGCTAGTTCGTGTCTAACATTTGGGATGCACTTCATTTTTGATGCGCTTTTTAATATATTTATTATGATAGGAGAAACTAGAGTTAAACCTCCGTCTGTCTTCCCAATTTCTTTAACGTTTCATCGTTATCATTTTCATGATCGATATCTGTATCAGAAGGCATATCCTTCATACCTTTCCGTTTTGCACTTTGATCATTTTTATTATCCATTCCTTTCACCTCCTGAAATTAATGTAACCACAGAAGGCGTTTTTATGCATTAGCCTCGTCTGTCCTCGTAGCGTTCGAAGCCCAGCGCGATGATCCGTTCAATCAGTTCAGGATACGGAACACCAACCTCTGCCCAGAGAAGCGGGAACATACTGTATTTCGTAAACCCGGGAATGGTATTTATTTCATTTAAATAAATTTTATTAGTTCCTTTTTCCAGGAAGAAGTCGACCCTTGCAAATCCGGCACAATCAAGCAGCTTATAAGCTTCTACTGCGATGGATTTTAATTCTTCCGCGATCTCTGCGGGAATGTCGGCAGGAATGCACATTTTCGACTGTCCGCCGTCAAAGTATTTCGCTGTATAGCTATAGAATTCATCCGATGGCAGGATCTCTCCGACTGCAGCCGCCGCGGGAGCGTAATTTCCTAAAACACCCGTTTCGATTTCCCTGCAGTCCAGTCCTTCTTCCAATACCAGCCTTCGGTCGTATTTGATCGCTTCTTTGATCGCTGCCTTTAATTCTTCCGCATTTTTTGCTTTGCTGATGCCCACGCTGGAGCCCATGTTGGCCGGCTTAACAAAGATCGGATAGGGCAGAAACTTTTCGACCCGGTCGATTACGCGGTTCATATTTTCTAAGGCTTCTTCTTTGAACAGATTCAGGTGCCTGCAGATGGGCAGGCTTTCCTTTGCAAAGACTTCTTTTGCCAAAGCCTTATCCATTGCCGCCGCTGAGCCGAGCACGCCGCAGCCTCCATAAGGGATATCCGCCATTTCAAACAATCCCTGGATGGTTCCGTCCTCACCGTATGGCCCATGCAAAATCGGAAGGGCAAAGTCAATCCAGTCCTTCAGCGATTTTCCGCCTGATCCGAGAACGGTGAGTGAATATTTTCCCGGATCTGCTGCCAATGCTGCTTCCGCAATCTTCTGCCAGCTTCCGTCTTCTATCTGATCAACGGGTCCGTCATATAACAACCAGTTGCCTTCCTTTGTGATTCCGATCAACACCGGAATGAACTTTTCTTTATCGATTGCCTTTATAACGGAAGTAGCCGACATCAAAGAGATTTCATGCTCTCCGGATCGTCCGCCGAATAGTATTCCAAGTCTGATCATTCCATTTCCTCCAGCTCACAGAAATTCGCCGATCTGTATCGAACCGGCCAACGAGCTTTAACAATTAATTATATCATATTTTTAAGCAAAAAAGACATGATTCAAGATTATTGGGGCTGATTGGATTTCAGCAAATCCCTGATTTCCGTAAGCAATTCCTGCTCGGTTGGCTTTGGAGGTTCTACCGGGGCGGGATTTTCTTCCTGCTTTTTGCGGGAATTATTAATAAGCCGGATCACAATAAAGATCGAAAATGCAATGATGACAAAGTCTACGATGCTTTGGATAAAATTACCGTAAGTGATGGACACATTGCCTTTGATATACATCATGGTTGTAAAGTTCATCCCGGATGTTAAAAATGCAATAATCGGCATGATAATATCATTTACGAGAGAAGTAACGATTTTCCCGAACGCACCACCAATAACCACAGCGACAGCCAGATCGATGACATTTCCTTTTAAAGCAAACTCTTTAAATTCCTTTAACATCAGATAGTTCCCTCCTTCTGCATACTTTCCTTCAGAAGCATTTCAAGGTGCTCCTTGTCAAATTGATATTTCGTTCCGCAGAATTGACAGATCAATTCTGCATTTTCGTCCTCTTCGATGATCTCCTTCAGGTCCTTTGATCCGATGCTGATGACGACCTGCTCCAGCCGTTCAACAGAACAGTCACAGTCCCATTTCAAGTCTCTGTATTCCAGGCCCCCTACTGCGAATTCTTCGGGCAGCGGTTGGAAAATGCGTTCCAGCAGGCTGTCGATGATGGCTTCCTCTGTCTTTCCGGCAGACTGCCTGACCACTTCCTCGATGAGGCTGCTGATGGAAGTCATTTCTCCCAGCAGCTTTTCCAGGGCATCCACCGACTCCGGCTTTGCATCCGGCAGCATTTGAATGATCATTCCTCCTGCCGACAAGGTTGTATAATCGGTATTGATCCTCACGCCAAGCGCCACCGAGGTGGACTGCTGTTCCGACAGAAAGAAATAAGCGGTCAGATCCTCACCGATTTCACCGCTGGCCAGGTCAATTTTACCAACATAGGGCTCTTTTAATCCTAAATCCTTGATCACAGTCAGAGTTCCTATTCCGATTGCTCCTCCCACATCCAGCTTACCGTTATCCTTTAAAGGAAGCTCCACGTCCGGATTTGAGATATATCCCTTTACGCTTCCTGCTCCGTTGGCGGTCACAAGTATTTCTCCCGCCGGCCCGTCACCCTTGAATTGTACCGTAAGCTTGTCCCTATCATTTTTCAGCTGCAGCCCCATGAGGCCTGCACCGGTCAGCGCTCTTCCCAGTGCCGCTGTCGCCAGGGGACTGGCTTGGTGAACCTTTCTCGCATCCTCCACCATCGTTGTGGAGACCGCAAGATATATTCGGAAAGAATGGCTCTTGTCAATTGCAATTACAGCTTTGTTCATTTATATTATTTCTCCTTATAGATTGATTGAGCCCCCTGGGGGCATGTTTTGCCGAGGAAATCATTTTTGACGCCGTCGCGTCGCCCTACTTAATAATTTCCTTCAATTGGGCCTTTAAACGCTCGATGATCTCATCCGACTCTTCTTTACTGCCACCCTTTGCGGAAAGATAGATCTTCAGCTTCGGCTCCGTACCCGACGGGCGCACGATGATGCTGCTTCCATCCTCAAGGATGTATTCCAGTACATCGGATTTGGGCAGCTTGATGGGTCTCATGCCCACGGACAAGTCGCAGGTTTTTGAACCGCCGAGAATACGTCGCTGTGACAGCTGGTAGTCTGCGATTTCAACAACCTTCCTGTCGATGATACGGGTCGGATGTTCCATTCGAAACGCGCCCATGATGCCGTTCATTTTTTCCATACCCGCTTCACCCTCGAAAGCGAATTCCATCAGATCATTCTTATAGTATCCATATTTTTCGTACAGCTCATTCAGCCGATCAACCAAGGTCTTTCCGGCTTTTTTATAGTAAGCTGTCATTTCGCAAATGAGCATGGAACCATTCACCGCATCCTTATCTCTCACATAGGCGCCGGACAGATAGCCATAGCTTTCCTCGAATCCGAAAATATATCGGTCTTCTTCTCCATTTGCTTCCAGAAATCCGATCTGCTCACCGATAAATTTAAATCCTGTGAGCACGTCAATCATGGTTACTCCGTAATCCTTTGCCACCTTATCGGCCATTTTCGTCGTTACGATGGTCTTGATGGCGATGGGATCCTTCGGCATACTTCCTGCTTCTCCACGTCTGCGGCAAATATAATCCAGAAGCAGTACTCCCACTTCATTTCCGGTAATCAACTGGAAATCCTCTTTCTCTGTGATGACGTCCTTATGTCTGACTGCGATCCCCACTCTGTCACAATCCGGGTCCGTTGCAAGCAGGATATCGGGGGCTTTACCCTCCTGGGAAAGCTGCATGCAAAGCGCCAGACCGAGTGCCAGGGCTTCCTTTTTTTCAGGATTCGGATATGGGCAAGTCGGGAAATTGCCATCGGGCATTTCCTGCTCTTTCACGATGGCGACCTGCTTCACTCCGATCATATCCATTATTTTTCTTACCGGAATGTTTCCCGTTCCGTTGAGCGGAGTATAAACTACGGACAGATCCGAGCAGTCGACGCCGGTGCTTTCCTTCTTTACCGCTGCCAGATAGGCATCCGTTACTTCCTGCGGAATCGTCCCGATCAAAGGATTCCGTTCCCCTGCCATGGTTTTAACATCATCGAAGAGATCTACCTTTTCAATCAGCGAGAGAACCTCTGCCGCAGCATCCAGTGTCAGCTGGCAGCCCTCAACGTTATATACTTTATAGCCGTTATATTTGGAAGGATTGTGGCTTGCCGTGACCATGATCCCCGCGCAGCATCCATAATGTCTGACGGCAAAGGAAAGGGCCGGAGTCGGCATAAGTTCAGGATAGATATAGGATTTGATTCCATTTGCAGCGAGAACGCAGGCAGCTTCCAAAGCAAATAAGTCCGAATTGATCCTGCTGTCGTAAGCGATGGCCACCGGAGGTGCATCTCCTGAATATTTTTCGCTTTCTCGTCCATAATGATGGTTCAAGTAATCGGCAAAGCCCTGCGTCGCTTTCCGAATGGTATAAATGTTCATCCTGTTTGTACCGGCGCCGAGAATTCCTCTCAAGCCCCCGGTACCAAATTCCAAATCTCTATAAAAACGGTCATGGAGCTCCTCCCGGTCCTTGATTTCCATAAGCTCCTCTTTCAGAGCGTTGTCCAAATCCTTCTGGTCCAGCCAGCGCTTTACCATTTCTTCCGCTTGATACATAGCAGTACCCTCCCCCTAAATTTGATCTTTTTATAATACCCATTCATGGCAGTCTTTGAATCATTGTTATTAATATTATTTTACCATAATCCTCCTGACAATAAAAGAAGGAAGCTGCGGCCCCGGGTGGTTGGACTGCAGCTTCTGTAGATGTATCTATCCAGTGGTCTGGAATAAGCGAGCTTTCCGATCAATAAACGATAACTCTGACGCAGCCTCCCTTTTCCGGATCCTTGTCATAATAGAAGGATACCTGTTTCTTCGACTGGAAGGCGGTTAAAGCAGCACTCAGGGTCGAAGCCTTGTAGCTCCCCGATGCGTTTGTATAGACCGCTACATTCGCGGAGAGCGGATAGGTCCCGGTATCATTATCGACCGTGATTTGTGAGCTGTTAAAGGTCTTCACCTTCGTTCCAACGCTGTCCAGATTCTTGATCAGACTAATTTTACCGCTTTCTCCGTAAAATTTTGCCGGTCCGGTGCGGGCACCCAACGTGCTGCCTGAGGTTGAGAGAGTCGCTGAGGCTCCATCGATTAAGTAAGTGTATGACCCGCTCAGGCTCATTGAGGAGCTATTCGATTTTGCAGCGGTGACTACTCCGTATTTCGCCGTATCACCTGTGACATCGTTCAGTATGAGGGTGGTCACCTGTCCGCCGCTTGCTTCGTAATACAATACCTTACTGCTTTCAATGTCCACTCCGTCCAGCCGCTGCATGGAGGTTGCCGTATAATTGCCCAGATTGGTATCCAGTATCGTCGCATTGGCTGCAACGCTTGTTGTTCCTATGGTGTAAAGATCCGCATCCGCAGTTCCGGAGACTCTGCCTCCCGAGGAAGCGTTGCTGATGCTCATGTCGCCATCTGAATCAAAGCTGATTTTCAGCATATCACCTACTTCGACCCATTTCTGGTCGATGGCATATTCGATTTCCGATCCGTTCGGCTTGATCCCTTTTATGTATAGGGATGTATACGAGCTTCCGCTGGAATTCTCGTAGGTTTTGGAGCCGGTTTCTGTGACGTAGACAACCGCTGATTCATTGAGCACGGTGCTGGAGATCGCATCGGCAACTCCGCCGTTCTTGCCGAGAAGCAGGGTGACTGCGCCTCCTATTTTCAAGTTTCCGGTCGATGACAGTGCTGAGAAAGCAGCCGAGGATTCCAGCTGGTATTCGGTTCCCGATACGGTTACCGATGTAACTGCATTCTGGCTAGGCGATGCTTTTTCATAAACACCGGTCACTCTGTCGTCATAAACCCAAACGGTTCCCTTTGACTGGGAATAGTAAAGAATATCATAATTCTCCACCTCCGAGGCGGTTACGACGCTGCCGTTCTTATATACGGTCAGGCCGGATGCGGTCATACCCAATTCGCTTGCCCAGCTGCTTGACTTCACGGTATATGGACCGTTCATGTTGGAGCTGATGACTCCTGCATAATCCACCTCGCCGCTGTCATTGAGCGTGTACCCCAGACTTTCCGCATAGGTTTGGCTTCCGTCCTTCATGGTCGTGCCCATCAAATTGTAAATCAGATTGGCTGCATCGCCTTTTGTCGTCAGCGTACCGATCCCGCCGACGATATTTTCAGATAACCCGTTATTGCTGTAAACATTCATCTGCGCGTATGGAAACGCCCCGACGAAATCGCTTTGGCTGTAGCCCAGAAGCTTCAGCGCGCTGTTGACCGCCTGCTCCAGTGTGATGGAGCTGCTCGGCCGGAAGGTCCCGTCGCTGTAGCCGGACATCAGGCCCTTGGACACAGCGATACGGACATATGGCGCCGCCCAGTTCTTTGCCGGCACGTCCTTGTACGGCGATGAATAGGATGTGGTTTGAACCAGATCCTTATAGCTGGATGCCATCACGATCATTTTGGCAAATTCCGCTCTGGTTACGGTCTTTGATAAGTTATAGCTCCCGCTGCTGTCTGCGCTGATCACCCCCATGGATGCCAGGAGCATGGTCGCAGTGTCTGCATCAGAAGTGCTGTCACTTGCCGCATAGGAAAAGGCCGTGCCGCTTGCGAAAAAAAGCGCTGCGATCAGCAAAATGCTTAAATAAGTCCGTATTCTGCTGTTTGTTATGTAAGTTGATTTTGTCATTTCGAATGTCTCCTCCTTCTTTTACACTTTTATATTAATTTCTTATCGATCAATCGTAGCGCAACGCATCGATGGGGTTCATCTTTGCTGCCTTATTTGCAGGGAAATAACCGAAAATCATGCCGATGGCTACTGATACGGAAAATGCGATCAAGACTGCATTCCAGGAAGGTGCTACGGACATATCCATTACAATTCCGGCAGCATATGCGGCCCCAATACCAAAAATGATCCCTATTATTCCGCCGGCTGAGCTTGTGGTGGCCGCCTCTATAATAAACTGCCTCATAATATCTTTTCTCTTTGCTCCAAGGGACTTTCTGATTCCGATTTCCCGGGTACGTTCCGTAACCGAAACCAGCATGATATTCATGATGCCGATGCCGCCGACTACCAGTGAGATTCCCGCGATTCCCACCAGCACCAGTGCGATGGAACCGGTCATCTCATCGACCATGTCGATCATTTCCGACATGCTGGTTACCCGATAGGCATCCTCATCGCCGAAAACCTCGTATAGCTTATTTTCAACAAGGGTCATGGTCGTCTCAATATCATCCGTGCTTACTGCCGTGATATAATAAGTACCGATGGTGGCGCTGCCTGCAAGTCGGGTCGCCGTGGTATAAGGAACGTAAATGATATCGTCATCGGAGCTTTCCTCCGAGTCGGCGGTTTCTTCAAGAACCCCCACCACCGTGTAGGCCGATCCGTTAATTTTCAGGGTTTCACCCACCGGATCAGCTCCGCCGAACAGCTCCTGAACCAGATAGGTTCCTATCACGCAGATCTTCTGCCTTCTTTCCGTATCGATATACTGGATAAAGCGTCCATTTGTAACGACGACACTCTGCATTTCATCATAACATTCGTTGACGCCCGTTGTGGTTGTATCTAAGGAATTGCCTTCATATTTGGCGGTAACGGACGCCGTAACCTTAGGACTGTATTGATCCAGATAATCCGGGTTTTCTTCAATTAGCTGTTCTACATCATCGATGGACAGCGACCGGTTTGTTCCCCTTCCCATGACATTGACGGTAATGGTATTAGTTCCCATGTCTTCAAATCTGGAGGTCATTTCGTTGGAAAGCCCATTCATCAGGCTCACCAGGATAATCACCGACGCCACACCTATGATAATTCCCAGCATGGTTAGGAATGCTCTCATCTTGCTGGATTTTAAGCTCTTGATCGCCAGTGTGAAGGATTGCTTGAAGTTCATGCGTTTCCCTCCCTTCTGACGGACTCGGGAACACTGTGTCCTAAATTCTCTCTCTCAAGAATACTGTGTGTCATCGTTTCAATTCCGGGCACACTGTGACCGGAGTCTTCCACGATCTTTCCGTCAGAGATCCGAATGATCCGTTTGGCTTTTTCCGCGACGCCCATATCATGTGTGATCAGAATGATGGTATTGCCTTCTTCATTCAGTTGCTGAAGAAACTCCAGAACCTCTTTCCCCGTATGAGAATCTAATGCGCCTGTGGGTTCATCCGCTAATATTACAGAAGGATTTCCCGCAAGTGCTCTTGCGATGGATACTCTTTGCTGCTGACCTCCGGACAGCTGGGAAGGCATATTATTCTTTTTATCTTCAATGCCGACTCTTTTCAGAGCCGCAGTTGCGATCTCAATTCGTTCCTTTTCATGAACTCCCTTATAGATCAAAGGAAGCTCCACATTTTCGAGGACATTCAATTTGGGAATGAGATTGTATTGTTGAAAAATAAATCCCAGAGTTTTACTGCGGATATCGGCAAGTTCGTCGTCCTTCAGACAACTCACATCCTGCCCTTTCAGATAATATTTCCCGCTTGTGGGGACATCCAGGCATCCGATGATATTCATACAGGTGGATTTTCCGGAACCGGACTGACCAATGATGGCGGCCATTTCATTTTCCCGGATGTCCAGCGTGATGCCGTCGATGGCTCGAACTTCGTTTTCACCCATATTATAAATTTTAAAGACGTCTTCAAAACGTATCATAGCACCCACCTTACATTCCCGGCGCTCCGCCGCCGCCTTGAGGACGCTCGCCGCCGGCCGGCATTGCGCCGCCGCCGGGCCCCATCATTACTGCGCCTTCCTGCGCCTCCTCTTCTTCTCCGTCGCTCTGGATTACCGGAACCATAACGATATCTCCTTCGGAAAGTCCTTTGGTGATTTCTATGTAGGATTCATCATTGAGGCCAAGCTCAACCTGAATATACTTTGCTCCGTCTGGTGCGTCGGTCTGCTTGATCCCTTCCGTACCTTCCGCCCCTTTCACTAAAACAGTGTTACCTCTGTTGACTGCAGAAACAGGTATTTTCAATACATCCTGAACGGACTTCACTACAATCTCAGCCGTAACATTCATTCCCGGCCATAAATCTCCGCCGTCATTGATCACGATCTCCACCGGATAGGATGTTACTCCGTCCGTAGTGGTACCGAGAATGCCGATATTATTTACATAACCGGTGAATTTTTGATTGCTCAGCGCATCAGCCGAAATGTTTACCTCCTGGCCTTCCTTCATGCTGGCGATATCAAGTTCGTCAACGTCAATGGTAAATTTCATTACCGACATATCGGCGATCACACACAGAGTCGTTGAGCTGGAATTGGAAGATTCCAGCGTATCTCCTGCTTTTACGTCTTTTTCGATCACCGTGCCGGAAATAGGAGCGGTGATGCTGTATTCATCCAGCTGTTCCTGGGTGCTTTCGTAGGAAAGCATGGATTCTCTCAGTGACAGCTCGCTGCTTTTCAAAGAGTCGCCGGCGGAATCACTGGCCAGGCTGACAATGGTATCGCCTCTGCTTAAATATTGGCCTTCCGAGGCTACAATTTTTGAAACCAAACCGGATGTCTTAGAGGTAACAATCTTTTCCGTGTTGCCTTCAAGCGCTGCACCTTCATAACAATCAATGCCTCCGGCGTTGACGGTGACAAACGTTCCGCTTTCCAGCGCACCAGGATTTTTAACCGTTACTTCCACATTGTTTACTTCGATATATCCGTCCAGAACTCTTTTTGAACTGTATATTTTGCTGATTGTCCCGCTGAGTACCTCAAAAGTGTTTTCCACCGTTACATCCACGGACTGCCCGGTAGAAAGGCTGCCTACATCATTTGCTCCAAAGGAAACCTTTGCAGTCAGATAAGTGTCGTCCACGATCGTAGCTATTTTCGTTCCGGTGGATACGCTGTTTCCCTTTTCCACCAGGATCTCCGTTATTCTTCCCGTGATTGGGGCCGAAACGTTTAATCCGTTGTATGAGTCCAGACTATCCTGATAGCTCATGTTGGATTTCTCATAGCTGATGTTTGCTTTCTCAAGAGTCTTTTCCATATCGGAGGAATCGATCTGATAGAGAAGCGCACCCTCCGTAACAATGTCGCCTTCCTCGAAGGTGTCCTCCAGAACATCCCCCTCAACCAGAGAGACTACATTATATTGTTCGTTGGGCTCAACGGTACCCGAACCGCTGATGGTAACGGAAACATCACCCTTGCTCACTTCATATTCCGTATAGGTCAGTGCTTCCGTATCCCCTGTAAAGTATCCGCTGATTCCTGTAGTCAATCCGATTAGAACAACCAGAAAAGTCGAGGTGAAAATGATCCTGCGCTTTTTCAGGCTCAAACCATTTACCTTTTTTATAACAGGAATTTTCCCGATCAAATTGCCCGCTTTTGCGGCAGCCCTGGAATTTTCTATTTTCAAAGCCAGTTCTTTTAAAGTTTTTATAGAGATTGCCTTCTTAACCTTCTCTTTAAAGCTCAATTTCCGTTCCTCACTTTCACATACTATTACAGTATCGTTCCTATTTTATTGATTTTATTTTATTCTCCAATTGTGTTCATTGGGTGAAAACTGTGTGGTTGCTGCCTAAAATCGGAAAATCTTGCCTTGAATAACTGGGTTCCCAGTTATTCAATAAGCCATAATTTACCAATATCACACAGCTTCTTCACAAGGCTGTCATATTTCATGTGTACAATTAGTGCGAACAAGTCAGAAATATGAAATTAAGAAAACGAACCGTAATTTGAGAGGAGAAAGTCGAAAATGAAAAGGATTCGAGTTATAACTTGCCTACTGACAGCCGCTCTGGTTGCTGCAACTTTCGCAGGCTGCGGCGCGACCGAAGTAAAGACGGTGGATACTTCCAAGCAACAGGAACAGGGGCCGCAGGAACAGGGGCAGCAGGCGCCTCAAAACGAAAGAGGATCCATGGCAAAGGTAGTATCACTGGATGGTGATCAGCTTACCGTGATTTTAGCCGACATGCCAAGCGGTAATGGCGGAGGAGGCACTCCGCCTGACGGGGAAGCACCTCCTGACGGCGGGAATGGCCCGGCAGCTGCATCAGGCACCGCAATTGATGGCACAGGTGCGCCGGGCGGCCTGGACCAACAGGACCAGCCCGGACAGCCAAGACAAGGCGGAGGTGAAATCGAATTTACCGGAGAGGAAGCTACCTATACGTTGTCCGGAGAAGTAACTGTCACGAAAGGAATTGGAGACGCTGCTGCGGAGATCGACCTTTCCGAGCTTGCAGTTGATGACGTGATCCGTTTCACAACGATAACCGGCGATGAAGGAAATGAAGTGATCGACGCCATTGTTGTCATGGAGTAAAAAGTTCTCTGTTATACTCACAGAATTGGTTTTCGGAATTAATACTTTAATAAATTTTGCTCATGGTTTTTGGCCAAAAATGCGAACTCGCTTCGCTCAAACAGCGCATTTTTGACTTAATCTATAATCCAAAAACCCTAATCGCTAAATTTGAAAGTATAATAATTCCTCAAAAGATTCTGTTCGTATTGCAGATTCCTTACGTCAAAAATCAATGATTAATGTCTAAAAACAGAAAACCCGCATCACTGCGGGTTTTCCTGCTTTTTAATCATTATTTAATTAGTTTTGGATAATCGGTTGCCCCATGAACGACACGATAGATATAAACGGTATCATCAATTATACGATAAACGCTAATGTATTCATCACACACCAGCTTCCGAAATCCTCGTCTCTTTAGCACTGCATCAGGATGTTCCGCACCCATCATAGGATAATCACTAAGACTTTCAATGGAATCCAGCAACTTATCGGTTATCTTCTCTGCAGAATTTCAACCCTGTATTTCGGCATTGGAATATTTCTCCTTTAAATGATTTCTGATCTGCGCAACTGTATGCGTTGGTTCTCCGGAGAGTCTTGAAAGCTCCGCTTCTAAAATTTTAGCTCGATGTTCAAGCATTCTTTCTCGTTCTTCAAAAGCATCAATGCTCATTACAACCAAATCCCCTTCACCATTTTTCGTGATATAGATTGGTTCTGCTGTCTTATGAGCTAAATTTGAAATTATCACATAATCGTTTCGTAAACTGGTAGAAGACTTTATTTGCATTATGTTCACCTCCTATAGTTTTATTCTGTCATTATTATACTATAATTATGTCAGAATATCTATATTTTATTTCTTAATACTGAATGTTTATGTTATCGTATTCCATCTTTTCAATATGACGAATCAGATTTTGAGAAAATTGATCCATATCCTCGAAGTCGTTCATTTGAATATTTATATTATAACGCCGGGAAACATGATCAATCAGCTTATGAAATGCAAGTGCAACTTTAACAGGCGGGACATTGCAGATACTATCAGGCATATCGGCAGCAGGCTTTTCATACTCTAGCAGAAAGCCGCTGTATATAGAACTCAAATCTCTGATGAACAATTGATCCAGCTCTAATATGTATTTCTTTTCTGCCTTGCTGAAGATTTGATCGATCATGTCTGCTATCCCGTAATATTCCACATCCTTCAAGCAGTATAGCTTCATGTTTATTTGTTTCTTCAATAATTTATCCTGGCTTTTCGGTTCAGGCTTTAGGCTGCAGGTTGATTCCAGCAATTCTTTGTAAAGCAGCTTCAATTCGTTGTTCGGTGACGTGTTTAAATTCCTTCGAAGTACGATTTCAAAGTTTTTATAATAATTGATCGCTGCGGTTCGGTTCCCCATCTTTCCATAGATCTGAATCGCCTGATAGGCAAAATGCTCATCATACGGTTCAATTGCTGCCACCTCGTTCAAGATCTGAAGCTCTTCCTCAAACCGCTCCTGTTCTTCATATAAGCGAACCAATTTTTCCAATATCTCAACCTGCTTATTTTGGCATACGACCCGTTCAAAGAGGATCATTTCATTAAATTCATTGCAATTTCTTAAGTATAAGCCCTCTAAAAAATCTCCCTTGAACAGCTCCTTCCGCTTTAACAGATCCTCAATATTCTCGATTTGGGAAACCTTACAGCCGTCCAGCATGGTTTTATCACAATGATAGTGATATTTTTCATTGATCCGGCAGAAGTCCTTTCCGGAAATGATAAAATCCTCTCCGGCATCGCTTTGGGGAACGGTCTTTTTAATGGTCCACAGATTGAAGCGCAGATTGGATTTCGCTGCCTCATCATCACTGTCAGGCCATAGGTAGGAAATGATCTTCTCCTTGCTCATATTTCTGTTCTTGTTCAATACCAGCAGACAAACTAAAGCTACAAGCTTACTGCTTAGCTTTTCGCTGATGCACTCATTATCATAGAGTATTGCGCCTTTGCCCAACATATTGATTGTAAGCATTGCGTAGTCCCTTCTATCGCTTTAATCTGTCAAATATAATGCTGCCGCTTTTTATGGTATAGTTCACTTTGATGTCCTTTATCTTTTCTTTTTTTACTTTCAGAATATCTTTATCCAGTATTACGATATCTGCTAACTTTCCGGCTTCCAGATACCCTTTTCTATCCTCTTCGAGAATTCCATAAGCACCGTTGCATGTAAACATCTTTAAGGCATCGTAAATATCCACTCGATGCTTTTCAACCGGATGGTTCACTGCGGAGTAAATCCCCAGCAATGGATCTGCGGGAGTAACGTCACAGTCGGATCCGCCGCAAACCACAACTCCTTCGCTCATGATCTCGTGGAACGGATTGGTAAGCTGATATTTCTCACCAAGCCGTTCCCAATAAAGCTTTTGGGGGCCGCCCCATATATTTTCGTAGGTGGGAGACATGGAAAAAACAAGTCCCAGCTCCTTTGCTCTTTTAATATGGTTTCCCGTGGGCAGCTCAACATGTTCCAGCCGGTGGCGCAGGCCCGCATTTCCGGTTCGGTCCAAGGCATATTCATGTGCGTTCAATGCTTGTTCAATTGCCCTGTCTCCAATGGTGTAAAGGGCAAGCTGAAGTTTGTTGATGTAACAGTCCAGAACAAAATCGTTCAACTCTTCCTGCGTAAAGTTGAGCCCTCCGCGGTTTCCGGGGCTGTCGTGGTAATCGAAGGAAAGGGCCGACGTTCTGGCGCCGAAGGTTCCATCGATATAAAAGCAGCCTCCGATACGGTTCAGCTTCATCTCTCTGACTTTTGGAATGTCCATGGTCTGATAAAACAGTGCAATATCAAAGGGGAATTGATCTGCATATTCATAGACAAACTCGGCGTCTTTATCGGAATATAATCTCCCCCCCTCCATGGCATTGATCGTCGTGATCCCCTTCTCGATCAGGGTTTTGGAAAAGCTGTTTACCGCTTCCAGTCTTCTGGAATTCGGGATATTCCTTAAAATGTATTCTCTCAGAAAAACATTTGCAAAATGAGTGATGATGCCCGTAGGCACCTGGTTCTCATCAAACTCGATCCCCTGAAGGGTAAACGGAATTTTATAGTATAAAAGCGCATAGGTATTCAACGCACTTTTCTGGTACTCAACCGTATTTAAAAAAATCGGGAAGTCTTTGCAGTATTTGTCCAGCACGTTTCGATCCGGCATTCTGTTTTCTTTCAGATTCTGTTCGTCCAGTCGGATCCCCCGTATTAATTTATCCCCGCCGATATTCTTTGCCGCTTCTGAGATCAAGTCCCCAATATCATCAAAGGATCTTGCCTGGCTAAGATCTACGCTGGTGGAATTGATTGCCGCCTGTACAACATGAAAATGGCTGTCGATAAAACCGGGAAGAACCGTTTTTCCTTTTGCATCCAGCACCAGTCCCGCTTTGTCTATGTACTTTTTATAGCCTTCCCCAAATCCCACATCAAAGATCAAATCATTTTGAATAACCAGCCAGTCATACTGGTTATGATTTGTCATGGATAAACATTTTCCATTCATAATAAGGATATCATTATTCATGTCGTCACCTTTATAATCATAATTTGATTTGCGCGCCCGCTTCTGAGTCTTAGTTTAATCCTTTTTAACAGCAATTTAAAGACATATTAATAACGGATGTTATTCAACTCTTTCAAAAACCTTTTCCCCTGCAACGAAGGTCATGGCCACTTGAATGTCCCTGAGTTTTTCCGGATCGATCTGAAACGGATCTTCCTCCAAAACGGTCAGATCGGCAAATTTATTGATTTCTATTGTACCAAGTACGTCTTCATCGCCTGTCATGTAAGCGGTGTTCTTTGTAAACAGGCAGATCGCTTCATAGACGGTCAGCCTTTCCAGTGGGTGCCACCCCTCAGGCGGAAAACCGGTTAAATCCTGTCTCATCACTGCTGCGTGAATTCCCTTGATTGGATCGTAGGATTCGACCGGGCAGTCCGAGCCGCCGGCCATGATCAATCCTGCTCTCATTAAGGTTTTCCATAGGTACGTATCTTTGATCCGTTCCTTCCCCAACCTGCTCTCGATCCAGTATAGATCGGTGCATAAGAAGATGGGCTGTATATCCAAAACGACAGGCAGTTTTTTCAGTCTATCCAGTTGGTCTTCCCGGACCATCTGTGCATGAATGATCCTGATTGGAAGGCTGCCCGCGTTCTTCTCTTCTTTCATCACGGTTTCTATGGCGTCCATTGTAAGATCCAATGCCCTGTCACCAATGGCATGGATTGCAGGCTGCAATCCTTTTCCGCAGGCTTTCCGAACTTCCTCAATCAGCTTATCCTTATCGATTGAGATGCCATTGTTCTTTTGATCATCACTGTACGGCTCCGTCAGGGAAGCCGACCTCGCCCCCAGAGAACCGTCTGTAAACAGCTTATAGGAACCGTACTGAACCTTATGAAAAGGATCTTTTAATAACGGTTTCTCCTCCGGCTCAAAAAATTCATCCAGACTCACAACAACGCGAATCGGAAGTTCTCCGTTTTGCTCCAGCTCCCGGTATGTGTTCAGGTCCTCTTCATAATTCCAAATCTTTGCCGCATAGGTATGGACCGAAGTCAGACCCTTCGAAACCATATCGTGAAAGGTATTGATCATGATATTTTTTTTCTCGGTGGGATCCGACAGCGGGTTGGGTACGATTTCGTCAAAAATAGCCGTCGCCTTTTCACGAAATATCCCATTCATAGTACCGTCATCTTCCAACTCAATCAGCCCTTTTAATTCATCCAGCTTCTGTTGGTTGATCTTCGCCATTTGAATGGCGAGGCTGTTGGCAACCATGGCATGCAGGCAGCATCTCCTGATTACGATTGGATGGACGGTGCTGATTCGATCCAAATCCCATCTCGTGGGCATCCGGTTCTCCAGAAATTTCGTATGATCAAATCCGGTTCCCTTGATCCATTTCCCGTGATCGGTAACCGCTGCCTTTTCTTTCATCAGGCTGATCACTTCATCCAGACTTTTAGCCTCATCAAGCTTGACCGTCGCCTGGTTTTGACAATAGGCATAAAGGTGCAGATGAGAATCTCCAAAGCCGGGGAAAACAGTTTTCCCTTTCAGGTCAATGGTTTTTTTCGCTGTGTATGCGGCGGAAGATTCCAGACTTCCTGCAAAGACGATGCTCCCTTTATCAATTCCAACTGCAGCGGCCCGATCGCCTTCTGCTTTCATCGTATAAAATTTCCCATTGATCAGCAGGGTATCGATCATTATTTGATTCATTTTTCACTCCGTTCAAATAGAAATCAGGGGCTGTTCGGACAGTCCCTTGCATTAAAAGCGGCTGCGCCGCGTCGGGAGATGTTCCAAGGGAACATCCCCGGCAGGCGCCAATATTTTCTGCTTTTCAGGTAAGACTTTTTACAAGGAAATCGTAGACGACCTCCGCTGTTTTTTGAATCGAAGATATGGTTGCATATTCATCATGGCTGTGAAAGTTCTCCCCCTCGGCGCCAAAGATCACCACCGGAGCGTTCAGCCTGGATCCCAGATAATTAAAATCTCCTATACTTTGGAAATAGGCCTTCTTCGGTTCTTTCCCGCAGATCGATGTGATCGATTCCATGAAACGCTTGACCAATGGATCTTCCTCGCTGACGGTATATGGCATGAACCCTTTTGATCCTTCACTGGGCGCTTCCCGGAAATTTATTTTATATTCGCATTTAATTTGCGCCCTTTCGATGGCTTTTTCGATTTCTTTTCTTATCGTATCTTCGTTTTCTCCAACCACGATGTGCCAGAACAATTTTATCTTTGCATAATCCGGCACACTGCAAGCTCCGCCGTCACTGTCCATTCCGACTACACAGGCGGCGCCGATTCCCAGATGTTCATCGCGTATATACTCGACATTTTCCAGTTCACAGACGATTTTCGATGCATCCAGCGCTGCACTTTTCCCGTTTTGCGGCATAGCCGCGTGCGCGGATTTCCCGAACAGCTCGATTTCCAAGCCATAGCCGCCTCTTGCGCCAAGGCAGATCGTCGGGAATTGCTCCTGGGTAAATCCGGTGGAAGGCTCCGTCACGATCGAGAAATCGATATCTTTTATGTAACCGTCTTCAATCAGTGCATTGGTTCCCATTCCATATGGACCTTCTTCAACCGAGACGTAGGAAGCGATTATTTTACCTTTATAGCTTTTGTAGTTGGAATGAAAAGCCTTCAGAGCCAGCATGGTTGCCGCGCAGCCGGATTTCATATCCAAGGCGCCAAGGCCGTAGATTTTATCTCCGTCGACGATTCCTGCATAAGGATCCACCGTCCATCCATTGCATAGCCTGACCGTATCCAGATGACCATTGATGCAAATCGTCAATCCCGGCTGACCGCCCTTCAGTTCCAACACTATGTTTTCCCCGTGATGTCCGGTTACCTTATGCTCATGGTATTCATGGATGGAAGCCTGCATATTATTATTTTCGAACCAGCCCTTTACAAATCCCATAATGTCCTTTTCTTCAAAATACGGACTGGGAATTGCAATGAGCTTTTTCATCAATTCCACCACTTCATTTTTGTCTATCATTTCGCTCTCCATTATCCAACCAATTCTGCTGCTTTTTCTTTTTCAAGCTCTGCTTGTTCCTCCGGTGTATTGTACCATATAAATTTGCCGGTGCTGGCATAAATAATAGCAATTACCGGACATAACAGTGCGAGGAAGGTATACGGCAGATACTCTAATGTCGCAACACCTAATGTCCCTGCAAAGAATACGCCGCAGAGCCCCCAAGGTACAAGTGGTGAAGTTACCGTTCCCGCATCCTCGCAGGTTCTGGACGCTACCCATCTTTTTATGCCTAATTTATCATAGGACGAAAGATACATTCTTCCCGGGATAAGAATCGCAACGTATTGACTTGCGGAAAGCATGTTTACTATAATTGCTGAAAAAACATGGGTAATGATAAGGTTCCTGGCATTTTTCGTAGCGCCCAACATCTTACCTAACAGTGCGTCCAGCGCTCCGGTTTTTTCCAGGATACCGCCATAACTAAGACCTAAATAACCCAGTGATACGGTCCACATCATGGACTGCAGCCCGCCTCTGTTCAGAAGCTTGTCAACGTCTGCCAAGCCTGTATCAATCACAAAGCCGTAATTCATAAAGGACATCATTTCATAGAGGCTGTATCCGTTAACGAACATCGCGATAACCATACCCATTAATGATGCCACTACCATTGCGGCAAGGGCACTCACCTGCTTGAATGCCATGACCACTACTGCGATCATAGGGATCAGGCTGATCAATGCAGGTCCTGCTCCAAGATGAAAGCTGCTCTCAAGGCCTTTGAGAATGGTATCCACTGCCGTTGTATCGATGTTCTCTGAAGTATATTTCATTCCAAGTATGAAGTAGAGGACCAAAGAAATGATAAATGCCGGTATGGTAGTATAAAGCATGCTTTTTATATGCTTAAATAAATTTGTTTCCGATACGCCTGCCGCCAGATTTGTTGAATCGGAAAGCGGTGACAGTTTGTCGCCGATGATCGCTCCGGAAATAATAGCTCCCGCAGCCATTCCGGAAGGGATTCCAAGGCCCATACTGATTCCCATAAAAGCAACGCCAAAGGTTGCTCCTGTAGTCCAGCTGCTTCCTGTCGACATAGATGCTACCGAGCAGATGATCGCCGCAGTGAATAGAAACATGGAAGGAGATATCATCTGTAGGCCATAGTACATAAGAACCGGAATGGTTCCCGATGCGATCCATGTGGGAATCAACATGCCGATAAACATGAGGATCAACATAGGAATCGTTGCTATTTTGCAGCCGTGGATAACGCCTTCTTCCACTTTAGCCCATTTTGTCCCTGTCACCATTAATAACAGTGTGGCAAAGCTGATAGCAAAAATGAGAGTCATATGGATATCAGGGCTGCCCAGCTGTATGATCTGGATGATCAATACAGCAAATAAAAAGATAACGATTAAAAGTGCAATTCCAAAGGATGGCTGTGACTTGTCTTTTTTCAATTCTTCCATATCGGAGACCTCCTTTTTTCTTTTATCTTATCCCGGCGGTATTGATATTTTGTGTTTTTTTCTTTTATAAATAATGTTTTCTAAAAATATTTTAACAAGTTTAAACACTTTTATAAACATTCCAAGTCCGTTTCCCATTGTTTTCTCATGAACAATAAAAACTTATCGTGCTTTATATTTATTTGAAACAGCAATCAGTATCCCTAAAAGAATGGAGAGAAATGCTGATGCAAGTACTCTATATTCTGAAGGTAATAAGAACACAATCGTATGGCAGGGGATCCATATAAAAATGCAGGTGGTCATCCATGAGAAGCTCACCATCCGATACCAGTTTACTCTTTCAACCATGGCACTTAGCGTAATTTTGTCCGCCGGATTTTTCTCCTTCTTCTCATAAACCATATCGATAAAGAGATCCCCAAATTTATGATAGATATATAGCATAGGACCAAAAGTCACATTCATTACAGTGCTTCCGAATAAAGCCTGTGCCAGTTTTGACCCTTCAAATGGCAGCTTACCAATCAACTGCGCCGCAGCGACACCTTCCATAAATACGGTAAATACCAGATTAATGAGCATACCCATAACCCCCCATACGATTCCTTTCCATAAAAATGTATGTGGAATATGCCATTTCCCTTTTAAAATCCTTTCTCCCAAAAGATCCCCCATAGAAGCTAAAATAAAAAATTTAACAAAGCCGCCAACGTAGGAATGTGCTTCGGTTATTTTAATGAAAGCTGTTCTGGTGTCAGGTATAATCAGCATTACAACCCAAATTGAAAGCAATGATGCCCACAACAAATCGCCTTTCCAATTTTTCAAAACTTGTTCCTCCTTAATTATACTGAATTTATTCGTTGAATATATTCAGTATAATTAAACGATGATGGTTATGTCAATCAAAAAACAGAAAAACCCGCATCACTGCGGGTTTCCCTGTTTTACTTGTTCCATTCATCTATCAGCTCCAAAGTTTTAAACTTGAGCTTAAGGGTGGTTGGTTCTTCTCTTTCTTCTGTCAAAGGCTCATACCTTTCATCCAGTAAAATATCCTTATATATTTCCTGTGCTTCCTCTGCCAGCTCTTCGTCTTCGGGAGGCTCTGCTCCAATGAGGCAAAGAGGCGGAAACAGGACACACCACCAGTTTTGGCCTTTTCCTTCTCCTATCGTAATATTCAAAGCTTCATAGTTTCCGGACGGGAAAATCACATTGCCATAGGTTTTCTGCGGGATCCATTTCACCCCCAGCTCGGCTCTCACGGAATAATCATATCCGTTTTCCCGGATGATCCGTTCCGCCGTATCCTCAATCTCCGTTAAATTTTCCTGAATGTACTTCCTGGATTGTTCCAGATCCAAACTCACGCGGGTCTGGCTGCTTTCCTCCGACCTCTGATTCATCACAGCCGCTCCCGAGGTTTGAAAAACAGCCAATTCCTGTGCCATGGCTTCCTCGACCAATTCATTATTGATCTTTGCCAGGACCCCATCTCTGACCTTCAGCTTCAACTGCTGATCCTCATCCGTATCACTGTTTGCAATGACATGAAAGCGGATAAAGTCATCGTTGGAGAGCTTGCTTTGACTGCTGACGATCGTCCATGTACTATAAAGAAGAATACAAACCAATATTAAAAATAGAATTCTGAATTGTTTTTTTCTTAATCCCAATAAAAATCCCTCCCCTGAAAAAGATTTCATGTTTTAATCTTTCCCAGAGGGAGGGAATTTTATACAATTCATATGATCCTTAATGGTTCTTTGCTACTATCAATAACTTCGTACCGGGTTTTATCTCCTTTCCAACTTCTATTTCATTGATCCTTTTCAGCTCATCGATGGTAGTTCGGTATTTCTTTGCGATCTTCCAGATCGTATCTCCTGTCCTTGCGATGTAGAGAATAATGCCTGGAAGTGGGGTACTATCCTGTGGGCTATCAAGGAAGCTGATATTTTTCACCAGTTGGTGCCTCTCCTGACTTGATACTGCAGTATTGACCAGAATTCCCGCATTCACTTCAATCTGCTTATTATTGATTTTATCAAACCACAGCTCCTTCAGCACAATATCATTACTTGCAGTCATTTCCGGAGTGATCCCCGGGATTTCCATAGCACTTCGGAAAGGGATTTCCTGCATAACGTTGAAGGCTGTCTTTTTTGTATCTGCAGAGGTACAGATCAAATTGATCGTTACGGTACCCTCTACAACGCTTTTCGGCTGATCGATAAAGGATCTTTTTTCACTGATATTCCCGGATATGTATACAACTTTATCGACATTGCCATATCGTTCCGGAATATTGACGATCTCGCGGACAGAGATTTCTGCAACTCCGCTGCCGCCCAGCGACATTACTCCGATTTCATCCGTTTCAAATTGAATATCCTTCCTGTCGTGGTATACGTCGGTGACTACTTCCTTTTCAATGTTTTTGTAGAGCTCCAGTCCTGTATCCACATTCATATCCAGTCCAAAAAGGTTCCTTTTTCCGTTTCCATCCTCCTTTGCAGTAAGGTTTATAGATGAGATATTGAAGTTGACTTTACTTCCTGCAGGATTCTGATCGCTGGTATTATCTCCATCTAATCGGATAAACTGGGTAAATTCTGTTTTCCCCTGATAGAGAACCGGGATCGCCGTGTCTCTTTCAGGAGCCGTTCCTGCGTCTTCCGCTTCTACGTCATCAGGATTCCCGTCTGCCCCAAGGTACATAATATTACAATAAACAGAAGCGTTTATCACTGCTTTTTCTTTGGTGATCTGCTTATGATTTTCCACGACATTTACATCATATCTAAGGATTTTCAGTATTTCAGGCATGCTTTCCTTTAATGTCAAATCGTCTTTTATTTCTATGGATTCCGTTTTTCGCATTGCTACATCGGTGAGGTTGATCTTTTCCTTCAGCATCTGTACCTCTTCATCCCTTACGCCTTCGAAAACCTCGACATCAACGCTGCTGTATTCCTTGACTCCAAATACGACGTCTGCTCTTACCCTGAATTTTCTTTCATTAACAACGGTAAAATCAATGGATTCAATGTTTGGTGCGAGGGCCAAATCGGAATAAGGTCCCGCCTTCATTTCCGTCTCATTTTTAAACGGGATTCTCGATTCAATAGCTACGATAGGCTCTCCGTCCACCATATGCTCCGGAACATAAAGGGTCTGCAGAATCAAATCTCCTGAAATTCTTATACTGTCGGTTTCCAGTTGTCCCGTGTGGATCTCCCGTTCTGAAAGCTTAATCTTTCCTTCCATTGCAAGGATGCGTGCCAAATCCGGTTTCACGTCAGGTACCAGAATATCCTCTTCCATGGTCATGCGAAGAGGCTCTTTCTTTTTCATGTCGACCAGCTTCAGTTTACTGCTTACGGTAGTTCCTGCCATGGGAACGATCCTTGGCGGAACGGTTTTGGGAACGAAAATCGGTTGAAATACGGGGCGTGCAGCCGCCGCTGCGAATACCGGAATTTCATCCTCATCTGTTTCAGGAGTTTCTGACGGTATTGCGGCTTCAATGATTTCTTCGGCATCTTCTTCCAAATCGGCCGGCTGAGCCGATACCGGCTCCACATTAAAATCGGAAACCATCTCTGTTTCAGCCTCTTCGAAGGAATCGGGTGCTTTATCTTCCCGTACATCCAACAACTCTGGCTGTTCTTCACTCTCTGCCGCCTGCTTGACGCTGTCATGCAATACTTTTTCGTAGGCTGCCGGATCAAATCGATTTGTCGCGCCTCTTGGCACATAGTGGAAATTATATTCGTCTGCTTCTTTTGCAGGCTGCAAAGCATAATCTGGAATCTCTTCGAATTTAAATGGGTCCTTTTCGTACGTCATCACATTTTCCCCCTCTATCTACAGTTCGTTCCACTGTTCGTTGCTATAATGATATTCCAGAGGAGGGCTTGTTATGACAAAAAAGTGGCAGACGCCACTTCCGCTATGGAGAAAAAAACACCCGCCTGCGAAGGTGGGTGTAAGGATCGATATTTATTTAAAGCTTTCTTCGTGCTTGATCATATCCATTAGCTTATCGATATGATTAAACGCTTCGAATCGTGCGTTTGCTCCGTTTCCGTTTGCGATTTCCTCAAAAATGCGTTTATGTTCCGGAATCATATCCTCTGCTCGTTTAAAATCCTTGTAATAGATATACCGGAATCGGAGAACCAGCTCCTGCAACTGTTCGACCATGTGGATCAAGTGGTTGTTCCTGCTGGATTCCACGATCATATGATGGAATTTCGTATCGATGGAAATCATGTCCGCCATATTTCCCTCGGCCACAGCCTGCCTGAACTTATCTTTGATCTCGTCCAGCGCCTGCTTCTCGGCATCCGTCATTCGTTCCGCCGCAAGATAAGCTGCCAGTCCTTCCAGGTTCGCCCTTACCTCGAGAATGTCTTCCATATCCTTGACGGAAACTTCGGAAGCATAGGCTCCTTTTCTTGGCTCGATGACAACCAGGCCTTCCTTTTCCAGCTTTCTGATCGCCTCCCGGATCGGTGTACGGCTTACGCCCATATCTTCTGCAAGCTCGATCTCCATCATTCTGGTTCCGGGCTTGATTTTTCCTGTCAGAATGAGGTTTCTCAGTTCTTCATACACAATTTCTCTTAACGGTCTATGACTTTGAATATCAAAATTTAGCATATCAACTTCCTCTCTTTGTCTAAAGTGTTTTTATAAGAAAGGTTTCCTTATTCAATGTTCTCAGCTTCGAATAAGCCTCTGTCCCTTTTCTTTTACTGGTATACAATCCGAAAACCGTGGGTCCGCTGCCGCTCATCAAAGCCTTGTATGCTTTCCCTTCTTGGATAATCTTGTTCTTTGTATACATAATAGTAGGATACTCTTTTAGGCTATAATTTTCAAGTACATTCGTCATATTTTTTGAAATTTTATAAAAATTCCCTTCCCTTAAACCGGCCACCAATTCCGCAGTATTCGGGTGTTCCGGGATTTCCCGGAGATTGAGTCCTCCGTATACCTGAGCGGTGGAAAGATTGATGGGAGGCTTGGATAAAAGCACCCATGCTTTCATAGGAGTTGCCGGTTCCAGCCGTTCGCCGATGCCCGACGCAACCGCACAGGTTACCGCCATAGGATCCGCCTTGAGATCCAGCGCCTCGTTGAGTGCCGCCTGACCCGCCAGACAGAACGGAACGTCTGCACCCAGACTCGCACCCAGCTTCATTAAGGTCCCGAGGTCCTGCTTCAGATCCCAGATCCGGTTCAAAGCATGAAGTACTGCCGCACAGTTGGCACTTCCGCCGGCAAGGCCCGCTGCCACGGGAATCTTCTTATCGATATCGATACTGATCCGGCCCGCTTCTTCCATTCCGTATTGTTTTGCCATCAGTTCCGCTGCTTTGTACGCAATATTTTTGTTGTCAATCGGCAAATACGGCAAATTGGTGGAAAGGCTGATGCCATTTTCGCTGCCCTGTATCCATGAAACTTTCACCATGTCAAAAAGATCGACCTGCTCCATGACCATCAGAACCTCGTGATATCCATCGGGACGTTTTCCTAGAACATCGATGGAAAGGTTGATTTTCGCATATGCTTTTAATATGATCTCATTCATTGTATCACCCCCTCGAATCTCATTATCCATTCATTGATGCCGGCCAGCTTGTAGAAAAGCGGGCGAATTGTTTTATCCGCCCGCTATGAATAGCTTTTGTTCCGTTTTATTTTGCTTTATTTCTTATTTGATTTTTTATTCTTGCTCTTGCCGGTCGCGTTCTTCGGTCTGGTCGTTCCTGCCGACGCTTTCCCTGCATTCTTTTCTCTTTCCTTTTCCGCTTTTTCTTTTCTGCCGGTGAGATAGGAGCTCCCCGCAGCGGAAATCGGTTTCGGTCCGGTTACTCTCTTGGCGTCAGTCTCTGAGTCCGTGTCGTTCTTGACGGTCTCTTTCGCGGGGGTCTGCGCTTTCCCCTTGTTCTTTTTCTCAGCCTGAGCTCTTGCTTTTTGCTTTTCCTTTTCTGTTTTTGCCACAGCGTCTTCTACGGTCGTTCCTATTTCTTTCGCCAACTTGTACGGGTTGACCTTCTCATCGGATTTTGCCTTTTCCTCTTCTTCATGCTTTTTCAGCTGACGCTTTGCAGACATGGAGGTAAAGACAATCATACCGACCATCATGACTCCCATCAGACCCATGTTGACGTTGTTGTCGGTGCTTAAATTCCTTGTTTTCAGGCTAATGGTTTTATCCTCACCCAGCGTATCGCCGTTGTCCACTTTCAGATCACCTGAAATATGGAGCTTATAGCTGGAGTCGGATTCCAGAGTTTTGCCGACCAATACCCAAATTTCTTTCGGTTTCTTGGAGTCGTAGAGGGCTCTGATCTTCATTTCCTTCCCTTTTGAGTCAGTGAACTTGAATGCGCTCTCATTTGCTGCCTGTACTTCCTTTGCGGATACATCCTCATTAAAATATAACTTAACCAGGAAGTTTTCCGGACGGGCATCATTGCTGCCGTCTTTCGGATAGCTATCTAACAATTCTAATCCTGATGCAAAGCAAAAGGAAAAGGACATTAAAATCATTAAAATAGTAAGGCTTACGATTATGCCCGCTCTTTTCATATTGTAGTTTCCTCCGATTTCTTTTTTCGTAATTTCTGAAAAAATGATTTCATTATTTTCTCGCATTGCTGCTGCATGATTCCAGTTTCTATCTGCACATTATGATTTAATCTTTCATCCTGCAAAATGTTCATCAGGGAACCGCACGCTCCTGTTTTGGGATCAAGGGTACCAATACAGACCTTTTGGATCCTGGCCAGTACCATTGCTCCCGCACACATGGAACAAGGCTCCGTAGTTACATACATACGACAGCCCAGCAATCTCCAGCCGCCCAATTTCTGTGCGGCTTCCCGGATGGCAAGCATTTCTGCATGCGCAGTGGGGTCTTTTGCCGTCTCTGTCATATTATGCCCCCGTCCGATAATAATACCGTCTTTTTCGATCACGGCGCCAATGGGGACTTCACCAATGGAAAGGGCTTTTTCTGCTTCTTTTAATGCTTCCAGCATGAATTCTTCAGGACTCATCTTTCGCTTATAACGCCCCTTTCCCATGGTCTTAGCTCGCCCAATTTACCATAGTAAATTGTCGGCGAACTTATGCAACAAAAATCACAACGTTCCGTAAACGGAACTCCTCCGCAAGCGAAGCTTGCTACGCTGTCCTATTTGCCGATACGGCTGAAGCCGTGGCAAATAGGCAAATCTCTTCGTTGTTGATTTTTACTGCGCTCTTCATATGCCTTACAATATTACCATACTTCCATTTCTTTTTCAATGAAAAATCGAAAAAGCCCATCCACAAAGGATGAGCCTTTTACGCCTTTACACTTCTTCGATGTTGCCGGTCTTCCCGTCCACCGCTACGATCCAGTAGCCGTAAGCGTTTCTGTTGGCACTTTCCCCTTTTCGGTAGCTTTCAAAAACAGGATCCGCACCGCGAATGGGCTGCCAATAAGTAAACCCCGATCTTCCGCCGTCGGGCTGCTCTTCATCTAAAAATCTGCCCGGAATTCCAAAGAAAAATTTCGTCGCAATGCCCTTTTCATCGGCTTTTGCTCCGAACAGATAATGTCGATACTGTGTAGCAAAGTAATGCGCTCCGGGAGATACCAGCGGCAGGTTTGTAATATTTACGATCTTCTTCCATCTTGCCCCTGTCCGATCCTTGTCAAAGGGGGTAATGTCTTCATAAAATTCTGCGATTCGGCAGGTATGGGCACAGGCGTTCAGAACATATTCATTATAAAAGCTATTGTAAGTTTTTTTTGTTATAATCGTTCCCTTTTCTTGCTTCAGATTTGCGGCGGCCGCCTCTTCCCGAAAGTGGCTTTGAAAGAGATCATCGACGTTCGTCAGCTCCTCCGGGTCCGCTTCGTCTTGCAGCGTTTGCTCCACTTCCCCAACGATCTTGTCGATCTTGCTGATAATTTCGTCGATTTCTGAGCTCTGTCCGCCTTCTATTTCTTCATCTATTTGAAAGAGTTCGGATTGAAAGGGCTCCACCTCGCTAAAGGTCACCCCCTTTAACACAGGGTGCAGCGGCTCCCTGTCGTCCTTTGTTGATGCGGCGGCAATGATTGCCGTTGTATAGCTATGATAGGAATTTCCTTTTCCGTCCAGATCCACCGGAAGGAACCGAAAATAGGCTTCACCGTTTCCCTGTTTATTGATCACCAGATTCCCTATGATGGTGTGGATCGTCCTTTCTCCCTTTTTTCCGAACAATATGAGTTTGTATATGTAATCACCCTTATCAAAATATCTGAGGTTTTGGACAACGCAGCGGAGAGCACCCTTGTTGTTTCCCGTCTCCACTTTCAGATATCCTTTGATCGGAGCAGATTCTTTTGCAGCAAACTGGCTGCCCTGTTCCTCCATCATTACAAATGAGCGATTATACTTGACGTAATTCATTCGCTTTCTTCTCCTCCTCAATGTTTGATTCCCCGTGTTTGATTCCCTGATTTGCCGGATTGTTTTTCGCAATCCTTGATATTGTTCACATAAATTGGTAATATACATATATGCAATTGGGATTTATATTATGCAGGGAGAATAAGAAAGGGGTGCAGTATGTGGGTTGACGGAATCATTGTAATTATCGTGATTTTCACCATCATTCAGGGCTTTCGCCGTGGGTTTGTCTACACATTCATTCATACGGTCGGATGGATTTTAGCGGTGGTGCTGGGGTTTGTCTGGTATCCGCATGTCATTCAATTTTTGAAGGAAAAAACAGAATTATACGATTCGGTTCATGGAAAGATTGCAGAAAGGATTGCAGAGAACGCGGGGAATACTACTGACGCAGCTATGACCGGTATTCCGGAAGTGATCCGGGATTTGCTGGATAAGGCAATCGACTCTGCAACCAACGCCATCGTCGATTCCATGTCGGACAGCTTATCCAACTTGATTTTCAACATCATCGGCTTTCTGGTCGTAGCCATCGCCATCAAACTGGTCCTGATGCTCCTGACGATGCTGTTTTCCAAGGAGAAAAACAGCGGTATCATCGGCGGATTGGACGGGATTTTCGGCTTGCTCGCCGGCGCGCTTTCGGGAGTGATCCTGGTTTACATATTGCTTGCTATTATGGTGCCGATCACCAGCCTGTCAGGAAGCTCCTTCCTTATCGGCCAGCTGGACGGTTCCGTGCTGGGCAGCTATTTATATGATAACAACCTGATCTTGAAGATGGTGAAGGGATTCCTATAAGTCAAACGGAATGCCATCCTGCCGGTAAGTAACATTTTGATCGAACTTAGCAAAGGCCTCAGGGCAGAACGTATGAATTGGGACGATTTCCTTTGGAGATAGTCCCTTTATTACTTTTTTGATCTCCTCTTCAAAAGCATGACCGCTGGTGTGAAGATAGCAGAAGGAGAAATTGCGGGATTTCAGGTACTCTTCCAATCGGACCTGGTACGGTTTATCCCGATACGCCTGCCACTGGGAATAGATCAAGGTCCCGTTCTTCAGCTTCATCAATTTCAGATCCGCAAGAACAGACGGTCTGACCAGCATCACGATCTGCTTTTGCTTCCTGCCAATGGTTCGTCCCGAGATGCCATAAGCCCGGAACCGTCTGGAGAAAACCCGGATATCCGGCCTCCAAAGGGAAGGAACCGGGAGATCGTCATTGCCCAGCTTCTTCAATTCATAAAGAAGGTTGGCCGTATAAATATCCATAACAAAGA
This sequence comes from uncultured Oscillospiraceae bacterium, assembly GCA_964612345.1. GTDB lineage: Bacteria > Bacillota > Clostridia > Peptostreptococcales > Anaerovoracaceae > Anoxybacterium. Next base: position 40,686 of record CAZTEH010000002.1, read on the forward strand.
TTTTTCCGCAGGCTTTTGCCGCTTTGTAAAAGCTTACGACTCGATCGATATTCTGGCTGGTGGGCTGGCACAAAACGATGCCGCTGTTCTTATCCATTCCCTGCCGGTTCGCAATTACTTGTTTGAATTGTGCTTCCAGCTCCTCTTCCGTACATTCTGCCTCGCCCGTTCGCCCCAGCGTCGTTCCTTCGATCAGCAAAAGATCCGGCTCCTTCTCCGCTTCTTTGAGAAAACGCTCCAGATATTCTCTTCTCCTGCCATGCCCTCTGAAATCCCCGGTATACAGGATGGTCTTGCCCTCACATTTGATTTCGAAGGCTGCCGCCTGAAAAGCAGAATGATCCATTCGGTAAGGCCTTATCGTGAAATCTCCGATGGAAAATGGTTCCTGCATTTTTATGATCCTTCGATCCCGGTTGGAATAATCCGGAATGGGAAAAGCCAAATTCATTTCAATGAGCTTATCGGTGGTTTTCGAAAGATAGATGGGTATGTCGGGATGAATGTATTTCAGCAGACCGAAGTGATCACTGTGGGCATGGGAAATCAGCACCGCATCAAACTGCGGTTTGTCCCAGCGGTACAGTCCCTTGACCTTTGGGATAACGCCCAGTTCCAAAAGCTCCTGATAGGGCTTCTTCACAAGCGTTTCATCGATAACCTCACCGTTTAAGAACAGCGGATATCCCGCATCCAGCAGGATCCGGGTATTTCTGGTTTTAATTTCAATCATCGTCCCGCCGACTTCTTTGGTCCCGCGGTATATGGTCATCTGCATTGCGATCACCTCACTGATATTATAGTATCCCGTTTTGAAAAATGACAGATATTAAAAAAGAGTAGAGTTAAAAATAGTAACTCTACTCCCATGTTTTGTCTCTGTTATTTGCTAAAAAAGTTTATTAAATGCATTTGAGATATCATCGGCAAAATTGCCCAATTTACCAATGGTGTTAGCATTACAAGGATCGAAATAAATCAGGGAAATATACATGGCCAAACTCCATCTTTATTTATTGTCTAATTATAGCACATAATGTATAAATCTGGAATATTTTGGTATCGGCCAATTTTAATTTGACGACAAACGCCTACACCCCCTTTTGAACTTCTTTTTCAGTGATTGCAAAAAAACATTAAATCAAAGAACGTCTTGAAAGGAAAGCGTCAGTGTGTTAGAATTACTACTGTTGAACTATTCAGGGTGTCGGTTTATTGATGACTTGCTCTGACGGTTTCAAATACTGTGCTCCCGTAGCTCAGGGGATAGAGCGTCGGTTTCCTAAACCGTGCGTCGGATGTTCGAATCATCTCGGGAGTGCCAAATAAAACCCTGCAACTTGAATGGTTGTAGGGTTTTTATTTTTCTTATCAAATAGGCGCTTTTCTGCCTCTACCGACAATTCACCGACAGTCTTCAAAAAAACAGTTGCTTTACTGCCGTGATGATAGCAATACAGCCCCAAATGTTCAATCTAATATTAATTCCTCTGAATCATTCGAACAAAGCGCAGAAGATTCCACGCTTTCACAAGAGCCCCAAGATAATTCTATTTCAAATTCATCACAAGACAGTAGCAGTGAATACCGGCTCAAAGTATCATAATGCTGGCTGCAGCTATCTAAAAAGCAGTAATCCAATGACTCTTTCTGAGGCAAAAGCCGCCGGGTATACGCCATGCTCAAGATGCCACCCGCCAGAATAATCAGGACATAAGACTGAATTATTTAAAAGCAAGCGTCAAATCTAAGTGCTTAGCTTGACCCCACATTAAGCACTTACGATTAAACTGCTGCATTAATGATTGTTAAATCTGCTTTAATTGGGGTTGCAGCATAACCTACTGTTCCACCATTTGCGTTTACCAGTTGTAAAGTCACAGGGGTTAAAGCACTGGCTACAACTGAAAGCAACGCATTTCCGCTGAATTGACCAGTTACTATAGGGCTTGAAGCCCTGATGTTATCACCAGCAGAAGTACTGATAGCAAATGTTATATTTGCTGCTCCGTCCGTACCGTCAGCCGATATCCACCAGTTAATATAGTAAACTCCTGTCTGTGTGATCGTTATTGTGCCTGTTAGCGCATTATATGAAATAAATGATGATTGAGAGCTTATCAGTGAATCAAATAAAACGGGTGCTCCATCTGCTATTAAAGCTGTTTCTCCTTGTAACTGAACCTGTATTCCTCTTAGCTGAGTTGCATCGCCAGCAGGACCTTGTGGGCCTTGAGGTCCTTGCGGGCCCTGTGGACCTTGCGGTCCGGGAATGTGCAGGGGACAGCAGTCATTTTGAGAACAACATTTATATAAGCAATTATTGTTATTTTTAATATCATTACATTTGCGATGATCCGTGGTTTCCCAATGAGAATAATCCGGACTATTACTATTCATAAATTCACCTTCTATCAGCAATATTGTATATAAATTGCTACTTTAGATTATTCAAATGAAAATTGGATGTTACATATGGAACCAAGATTAATAAACAAATAGATGCATGTGTTAATGAAATCGCTGGTAGGAAGGCCTCTATTGAAAGAAAAATGGCAAGAACCGGTTAGCTGTATCCTACATAAAGAAAGGGGCTCTATAAGGATAGCAGCCCCTTTAAAGCAACGCTTTTAGTCGATAATCTTTTTTATTAAGCGGATCAAGTTTCAAATCAATCAAGTTCCAAAGTTCTTCTTCGGTTATGCCTAATTCATTAAGCTTTTTATTTAATGCACCACTGTTTAAGCAATCTCCCGGCCACGATTCCATCAGGTCATAATATCCCATCGTACAAATTGATATTTGCTTCTTTTGAACCTTCCCGCTTACAAGGTTTTTCATTCCCAACGCTCCAAGTAGTAGCTGTTACCTCGATCCTTTTACTGGTTGGCTGATACGGAGCTTTTTTATTTTGAATCTCCTGGATTACGCAATACATTTAAACACCCACCATTTATATAAACTGTAGGTACTGCGTTACTTTTCGTAGTAACTACAGATTGTTGCTGATATAGGAACATTCACTGTACCACTCGTAAATATTTAGGGGAAAGTATCGATCCAGCCAAAGATCTCTCCATGAGAGAAGTTTATAGCCTCGATCTAAAAAAAGGTGGCTCCGTTGGTCCGGAATGGTGGCTCTCGCCACACCGGACTGGCGGCTCCGCCGCACCGGAATATCCAGCTGTCGGTAAACCGACTTTTCAGCGAGACGGTCCGAGCCTTTTTGCCCCAAGCTTGCTTGGCTAGGCAAAACGGACAGCAGCGAGCGTAGCGAGTCGGAGGCCAAAGGCCGTTGCCCTGTACCTGGGCGAAGGACGGCAAGTGTGAAATCCCATTTTGCACTTGCGAAATCATCTCGGGAGTGCCACCTAAATCCTTGCAATTACTAGCATTGAGAGGCTTCGTCAACTACCGCTACATCCTGTAGAATTAGTTTGTAAAGGTCAGCGTTGTTGCTAGACCAAACGTATTAAATTCTGTGGTTGCAAAGCGAACCAGCAATGTATGATTTCCGCTTAAAACCAAATCATTGAACACTTCGGAGTCAAACGCAACCCAATTGCCTGAATCAAGCTTATATTCCATCGTCGTTATCATGCCTGAGACTGAGTTTTCGAGGTCATCCGCTATTACCGTAGGGGCAGGCGGAGGCGTGAACGGTCCTGCAACATATTTCATTTCTCTATCGAGAGATACTGTGGCTTCACCACGTTCAATCAGCATTTGGGGGCCAAAGCTTCCGTCAGGATACCCTTTCATTATGTTTGCTGTAAGAACCGCTCCTACTGCGCCTTTGCTCCAACTCAATGATGCTGCATCCGTGTATGTATTCGCTGCCAATGGATTGGATTCAAGCTTACTGATCCTCATAATAATAGTAGCGACTTCTTCACGGCTGATCGGATAATCCGGTTTCATAGTTCCATCCGGATACCCTGAGAAATAGCCGGCTTTTACAGCTATTGCAACCGCAGAAGCGTACCATGCATCTTGCTTAACATCCGTGTAGCTTATCGGAGCTGTCTCAGTATATCCAAAAGCCCCGTTTACTAAAGTGATAAATTCTGCTCGAGTGATATTTCGATCCGGCTTAAATGTGCCGTCAGGATAGCCTTTTATTAGCCCTTTGTCCATCCAGCTTTGTATCGTAGCTTTTGCCCAATGGTCTGCTATATCTGATGCTGATAAGGCATATGTATTTACTGGCATCAAGGTAAACATCATGCATAGAATTGCCAAAACAGCTACTATTCTTTTAAAATTGTTCATTGTAATTGTCATTTTTCGTTCCTCCTTTTATTTGCAAACTATTTTCAAATACATTTTTTGGTATTATTTGTATACCCCAAAATATGTATTGTTATTTTCATGAATTATTAATCAGTAACCAATAATCCTAATTACGCCCTCTCATAATAACGATGAGTTTAACAAAACCCCAAGCGATCAGCGCATAAACAACCATTGCAATGATTGTGCTAGGCTCTAGAACTGCCGTGGTCTCAATGCCCTGCGTTGCCGCTGACCGAAAGATTGCATTAAACGGTATCAAAAGTCCCTGTGAAATTGTATAAATAAAAGATACAAAGCTGCTACTTGGGTTTGCACCCAAAAGCTTGAACACTAAGCGGATAGCAAGCAAAACTTCAATAGCTCCTAAAATATAATAAATTATTCTTTTCACTGTAAAACTTCTCTTATCAGTTCTTGTAATTATTCTTTCATCCATTATTTCTTCTCTCCATTTGATTTCATTCCTCACATCTTAAAATGTGAAGGTTCAGGTTACTTAAATTTTGTTTTAGCATGTACGGTGTGATCCTTTTTCCCCCCGATTTTTTTTAGGATCTTTGTCTCCCACTTAAAACAACTTCGTTTCATCTGCTTGACTCTTCATTTTTCTCAATATTATTATCTCTCATTAGAAGTACCTCCTTGTTTTTATATTAACCCCTCAGAACAAAACATTTCATTATGTCATAATCAGCTTTAGCAGTTACTTAAATTTGCAGCTTTTTTTTAATTTCTTTGTTCTCCTTCCTGACTTTTCTGGCCGTGAGAATTTTTATTGCCAGAACTGCCATTACTAACGCTCCCAATCCTCCGGCAAGATTATGGGCGGCTTTTACTCGCTCTTGTTTTCTTTGCTCCTTGTTCACTAAGTCCAATAAATCATTTAAAATCATTATAAAAACCCCTTTTTTCTTACGAAATCATTTTGATTTCATTTCCATTTTACAGATTTATTAAGTTTTTTTTAGATACTTCTGGTGGCAGTCTTAACCTTATGTTTTTATGATTTAATTTGCCACCTTATTTCTTGGATATAATTGCATAATATTCTAATTATAATTATATGTCAATATATTTTTCTAATTATTATTATATTATTTATTATATATTTAGTTCCCATATTTTGTATACATTTTATTTGATATATGATGCTGTGTTTTTTTGACTATTCTATATCTTGTTTTGTGTTTTTAGCACATATAGCAAGGACCCATTGAAATTCAATGGGTCCTTGCTATATGCCATTACTCAGCTTTATAACAACCAGTATGGAAAACTATTCATTAAAAAATCTTTTAGCAGGATTCCCTGACGCCATCCGAATTTCCGCCGGAAATATAACCAAATGGTGTCTTCCGTGTTACTTCCAAGTACAATCTTTACAATTCCAACGTTTCATGCATTCATTCTCATTAACAATTGAATTCCAAACCGGTCGCAAGAATACGTCTATAGACTGCATAACCAATGTGAAATTAATATCTTCCAATTTCAGCCTCCGAATAAATTGACGCCATTTGCCCTGCATCTCTTTGTCCTGCGAAAGCGAAATGACTTTATCGAAGCTATTCATTTCATATGCAGTTCCTCTATTCTGCAGCGTTTCAAAAATTGCTTCCTGTAATTGCCTGCCATCAAAGTCAAAAGAATTTAAAAGGTAATAAATATCATAAAAATCCTTCATACGACTAGTCAATTCCAGTCGCTGAAGCATAGCATCAAATTTCTCTGCTATCGTACTTTCCAATGAATAAGTGCTTATTTCAGGTGCATGAAAGGATTCCAGCTGAACAGGGATGATGCGTTTTTCAGATTTTGGTACAATGACATCACCAATGCCAATATCAACATTAAATGGCGTTTTGGTATTTTTTATATAGCCAATAAGCTGAAAACTGATGCCTGTATATTTTCGTTGCGGTGAAATGGTTTCATAGCCCTGGGGGCGAAAGGAAATAAAATCATTTCCAGTATCTACCGCGAGAATTTCATCCATTACTGTTTGTATTTTATCAATGCTATTAGGTAATTGTCTAAGAAGAAAATCAACATCAATCGTTGCCCTGCTTTCAAAATTGGTTATTGCATATGTAAACAAGCCACCCTTTAAAACAAGGTTGTCTGCATATTTCGACATAGAAACACGTCTTAAAAATTCTTCCTGGCAAAACAATTGAAGATATAGTTGCAATGGTTTTCCTGATCTCTTAGATTTCTCCTTTAACCTTGCAATGGTTGATGCGCCCTGATCCACTAAAGCCATACGCCTATCCTTTCTTTCACTTTTTTCAAGATTCGCAGTCTTCGAGCATATTCAAGCAGCTTCGGAATACTTTTGGAATGATCAGTAATATAACTCTGTATTGCTTTATTGAATGTTTCCTTATCCATTTTTGACTCATACTTCATGCATTCACAAATCAAACGATCTTTACTAAAAATCTTTATCTCACAATCCTCATACTGAGCAATTGTCACTCCAAATGACAGCAGATGCGGTTCAATATAATATGGCTGAATATAAGGGTAATCTAAATTGAATCGTGATTTTGAAACATCCTTATCGATTGCTATATCCCAGGCTGATGGTGTTCGGTCAGAATAACCATAATAAAAAAGTGCTGTATACATGCAAAGTACTCCTTCAGGAAACAACTTTGCGATTAGGGCTGCTTCACTCATTTTATCAGCCTCTTCGGAAAGTCTATAATATCCATTCTTAATCTTATCAACAACACCCTCATCAATAAGCTTTCGTCGGCGATAATCACTAATTTTAAGCATAGAAAAGTCCGAGGTTTTTATCACCCCGTTATTTATATTTGAAATTTTTCGCAATTCATTTACTACATTCATAATTTTCACCTTTTTGCCGCTCCAAGCTGTTTATCGCGGCAATTTGCAAAATCATTATACGCCTTTCATTAAAGTTAAGTCAATAAGGAAATTGCCGCTCCAAACACTTTATAGCGGCGATTTCCTAAAAACAGTAGTTATTTCGACAAATACTAACAAAATTTAATAATATTCAATAAATAATGAAATTCAAAAATGAACATGGTATAATTTGTTATTCGAATGATATCATGCTCCTTTGTCGTTCATTAAGTAAAATCAAATAAATAGTGTTGGAGGTTTTGCAATGTTACAGGAAAAAGTCTTGGCAGGAAAGTACAAAGATTATGCTGTTATTTTTGATCACATTAAAAATATGGCCGGCGACGATATATACTTTAATAATTTGACCGTTAAAACTTTTGAGCTTGCGGATATGTCAAAAGGAAGCATATGGGAAGGCGTATTGACGAACACAGCCAGATCAGCAGCAGGAGACGATAACAAAGAGCAAAGACTCGTCTCTGTTGAATGGAGAAATGGAGATCGAAGTCTTTTGCAAATAAACTCCATGACCTGCAAACGGCTTATGGAATCGATATTTGGATATGTTCCGAAAGAGTTTATGGAAGAAGAAACAATACACGGAAAGAAGTCCCATGCTAAGGTTTTTGTTCTCGGATTTATTGTCATAATTGCAATTGTGATCGCGAAGTTTTTCTTTTTTTAATTCATATTTATTACATTTTTGCCTTTAAAATTTACTGATTCAACAAATAAATTTGGGCACAATAACATTAAGAAAAGGAAATCGGAAAGGTTAAGGTGCACAGATATGGAGGGCGCATTTCATTATTAACACTCTCGATATGGAGAGTTTTTACAGAAGTAGCGAGTATTGTTTTTTAATCAAATATCGAAACTGTATCGAATATTTTAATTAGAGATTTCCTTTTACTGGAAAAAAGAGCACAGCAATGTGCTCTTTTGATTTTTCATATGTTATGCCTTTAATCCTTTTAACCATTCATCCAGATCCATTTTGCGGTCTGCACCTGCCGAAAATTCCTTACAGGCAGCAATCTGTCCATCTCGGATATAGAGTACTTTCCTTGCTTTGGCGGCGACACGCGGATCATGGGTAACGGTCATTATGGTCATTCCATCACGATTTAAATCCTCCATGATTGCCAACACCTGGTCCGTGGCGCCGGAATTCAGCGCTCCTGTCGGTTCATCCAAAAACAGAATTTCAGGATTGTTGATCATAGCGCGGCATATGGACGCCCGCTGTAACTGTCCGCCGGAAACCTCCCGGATATCTCGCGCTTCGATTCCTTCAATTTCCATCCGCTTCATCAACGCCGATGCACGTTCCCTGATGTCCTCCGCCGATTCTTTATTGGCTACTAAGCCGGGCAGTGTAATATTATCAAAGACAGAAAGATTCTTAAGCATCTGCGCATTCTGAAATACAAATCCCATTTTGGTCAGCCGGAATGCGGATAATTCATCCTCCTTCATTTCGGACAGGTTGCTTCCATCAAACATTACCCTGCCGTCACTAATGCGATCCATTCCGCTGATGCTGTAGAGCAGCGTTGACTTACCGGAACCGGAAGGTCCCATCACCGCAACGAAATCTCCCTTTTTAATTTCAAAAGATATGTCATTCAATACCTTTGTATCTTTAAATGACTTATTGATCTGTTCTACTTTTATCATGGCTCTACTCCTATTCCATTATTTGATCTCGGATATGATAGTTTCTGACTACTTTGGTCCCCGCAATCACTGTGAGAAAGACGACGAGCAGCTGCGCGGCCGGGCAAAGCAGATAGGCCGTGACCGGTTCAACGAGCATCGTTATCTTTGATGCGCCCATAGAGGAAAGCATTAATCCGAATATCGCTTCTCCCAAGAAGTTCGCAAGGACCGTTCCGGCAAGGATCGCTGCGAATTGAATCATAAGGATCCGCATTCCGAACTGGATCCTGATGTCCCGGGTAGAAAAACCGATTGCTTTCTTGATTGCGATTGCACTGTGTTCCCTCGCTATGATGAGCTGCAAAATCATTACGGTGATCAGCATGCTAAGCAGCAATGAAATCACGATAGCTGCGCCTTCCACCAGGCTCATGTTCTCTGTAATACCGCCAAGCGTCTGCGAAACGAACTCACTGACCGGAGTTATTTTACTGTCTGTCAGTATGCTTCGGAGCTCCTTCGTCTTTTCCTCTATGGAGACACCGCCTTTGACATCCAAATAAATAAGATAGACTTCCACATCTTTTTCGTCAAAATCAATGGCTGCTTTGGCTGTCTTGCCGCCGTAAGTAATATCCTGATAAATACCACAGACGGTAAACCTGAGTTCTTGCCCCTGATAGCTTACCGTCAGGGGATCCCCGACTTCTTTTCCCAATTCCGCCGCAATCAGATAGGACAGCGCCATTTCTTTCATGTAATCCGGTGCGCTTCCCTCAAGATATTCCAATGGAAAAACAGATTCATCGCCGCTTTCCACACGGATGTATTCCCATTCCCCTTCCGCATTCTTAAGCTGTGCGTAACCATTCCGGTAGATTGCATACTTCTCGATTTCGGAATCATGCTCCAGATAGGAAACAACCTCCGCTCTTTGTTCCGCCAGTTTTTCGCTGTACTGAATATCGATCCGAATATCGCACTCTGCTACACCCATATAAGTAATGAACGAGGGATTTTCAATCGTATTTTTCATATTCATCGGGAGCAGAATTAAAAAAGATGAAAATACAAAGACCAGAAAGATAACGGAATACTCCTTCCATTTACATTTCAATTCACCGAGGGCAATCGTAAGATTGCGGTAGTTCAATCCTGCGGAAGGCAAAGAATAGTGCCCTTCTTTCTTGAACTTCCCTTCTCCGCGCATCAGTTCCATCACAGTACTTTTCAGATTCCTGCGAATGATTCTGCGGCATCCGAGCATTACGATCAGGCTGAGCAGGATAATCCCGATGAGAGGAAATACCCATTTCATCCACGCAGCCGTACCATAGCCGCAGTACAGAATAACGGAGGAGGAAAAGAAATCGCCGAAGGGAATGGCTGCCAGATAACCGATCACTCCTGCTGCCAGCACAAGGATGATATATTTCATCTGATATAACTTCGCAATTTCTTTTCCCGGAAGTCCGATCGCTTTCATCTCTCCAATGGTATAATTCTCTTCTGCCATGGTTGCCCGGATAATATAAGACAAACACAGGATTGCGATCATGATCAAAAGAATGCTGATTGCGATGATGATGAATGCTACCAGGCCATGAGAAAGATTATTCAGCATATTCAGCAGGGTACCTGTTACCGCAACACCACTTCCAGGCATGCCCGCATCAATATAATCCTTCTCCAAATCCGCCGTAGCGGTATCCTCTTCTAACAGGAATTCAAAACAGTATTCCCATTCTCCCATTTGAGAACTTATTTCATCCAGATCTGCCTGACTGATCAGGAAACGCTTTGAAGATGTGAGGGCCGCGCTCATCGATGCATCCCGAATGATCGTCGATACCGTCAGCTCCTTACGGTAATCCCCTTCCTGCAACGCAAGGACATCTCCGACCTGAATACCAAGCTCCTCCGCATAATAAACGGGGACTCCGATTTCACCGTTTCGGACAACAGCAATTTCATTCTCCATGTTAAGAAGGAAATCAAAACCTTCATTCTGAACAACGAATCCGTTATCCATCAGACATTTTTCCAGCGTTTCCCCCTGGTAAATTATATTTGCATTGCGGATATCAAGCATCTCGACGACCAGCGAAGCCTTAATATATTCATGGCTTTCCACAAAGTCTTCAAACGCTTCCTCATCATAGGTCCCCTTATGCATCTGCAGGTAATCGGGCGGCATAGCCAGTTCATTCAACCCATTCAGGGAAGAGATCATGGTGCCTGCCACCCTTAAACCGCCTGCCATCATAAGCGCCGAAAGGATCAGGAATACAGCCAGGGCTGTTGTGATGACCCTGTTTCTCTTAAAATCCTTCCGGACAAGATTCAGCAATAGTTTCATTCTTCCTTCTCCTCTTCCAACATTTTTACACTTTTCAGAAATCCCTTTCTGTTTTTTGAGCCGACCACCGGTCGATACGCGGGTAAAAAAAATTGTCTTTTGGCAGGTGCACTTCCCACTAATCCATCTGCCCAAACATCTTCATAAATTCCTTCAGTTCCCCTTCTTTTGTCCCAAGCATTCTCTCTGCATTACATAAAAATGCCTGAATCTTTTTCGGATACTCTTCCATTTCCCATTCAAAAACATCGCAATCGAACATCATATGTCCCAACAGTAAAATGGACTCGATGCATTCCGTCGGATACTCCAAATGGAAAACATCCTGCTCCATGCCCTCTATAACGGGTCCTTGCAAAACCGGGGTCATACGCTTCAGCATTGCCCTTGTATATAGCTGTTCCAGCTTCGCATTCTCAACCTTATGCATCTCTTCCTTTATCTCTTCCGATCCTTCAAACTCCGGAGTCTGCGCCATGATCGCCATCATAATCCGATTCACCAAAGGAATGGATTTATCCTTTATGATCTGCTCTGCTTTCCTGGCCCCTTCTTCAACGATATCAAGAATGATTGCCTCCAGGACTTCTTCTTTGGAAGCAAAATAGTAGTAAAAGGTGCCCTTGGCGATATCCACGATCTTTAGGATGTCGTTAACAGAAGTCTGTTCATAACCTTTCGTGATGAATAATTCCCGCGCTGTGACCAGAATTTCTCGTCTTCTTACTTCACCTTCCTTGACCGTTTTCATACCATGCTCCATCTCTACCGACCGTCGGTCGATAAAACTATAGTAAATCTTTAAGAAGAAAATGTCAAGCGTCATTTAAAAAAATATGTTAAAATTCAATTGATCGATCAAAACAAAGAAAGGCAGGCACATGAACGAAGCGATCCCTATGCGTTCTTAGTTGAAACGATCATCGGTCAGATGCTCTCCAATAAGGTTGCCGATGTGTTATGCGGGAGGCTTAAAAATAAATGTTCCGGAGCCATTACTCCTGACGCTATTCAGGAATTGTGTCACTGCCATCCATGGCATAGGCAATTGGTCTGCTAAAATGTTTCTCATCTTTGTTCTTGGCCGGGAGGATGTGCTTCCCTATGAGGACGGCGCCTTCCTGCAGGCTTACTCCTGGCTGTACAAAACAGACCAAGTCAAAAAGGCCGACATTGAAAAGAGGTGCAAAAAGTGGAAACCGTATTCCTCAATTGCTGCAAGGTATTTGTACCGTTTATTGGACGGCGGCTATACATCCGCCTCATTATCATAGCCTCTTTCTTCCCAATAGCCTTTATAATCTTCCTCGTCTGACAGCTCTATCTCATTCACCCATCTGGCCCACTTATACCCAAGCTTATCCTCGGCCACCACGATAAAAGGGTACCCCAGGGAAGGCGGAAGCGTGATGTTGTTGGAAGAATAGGCAAGCATGATATTATGATCCATGATATACGCAAGCGGCATGGAAGTAGTATAGCCGTCCACACAGTGGAATATGACTGTGTTTGCAGTTTTTTCGGCGACCGCCGAATCAATGATATCTTTCAGCAGGACACCCTTCCAGAGCACTGTGGCATCCCAGCCTTCCACACAATGTAACGTAATCAGTTTTTCATAGGAAGTCAATGCGAGAACGTCATCATAGGTCATGGAAGCTTCTTGTCTCACAAGCCCGAATACATTCAAGGTATAGCGTTCCATGTCTACACTCTGGATCCCTTTAATGGAATTGTCCCTCGGTCCAACGGAAGGATCAAGCTTAACTCCTTGATATTCTTTAATTTCCATTTCATCGTAACGATCGGCCGTAGCCTTTGACATAACATCCGCATCTTCCGACTCATTCGATCCACCGCTGCAGGCAGTGAGGAAAATAAGGAACAATAAAGCGGCAAGGCATACATACCTTTTCATAATGATTCCCTCATCAATTCTTAAAAAGTAATATTTAGCTTACTTTACCCCAACCAATGAGTAATTAAACAACCATTCATGTGGTATTTCCACAATCCTCATTTTATGCTAAAATTTAATTAAGAAAGTTCCGGTCGTAAAATGATAATGATAATATGAAAGATGTGCAGGTGATGCTATGAATAAGGGAGAATCGAAAAGAATCAAAACCGAAAAGCAGGCCTTGATGGTTTCCATGTACGGCTCCTTGTTCTTTGTGCTCGCAGAAAGCTATATGGCCATCGCCTCTTCCTCTCAATCTATCCTGATGGATGCAGTTTATGGCTCAGCAGATCTGCTGATGGTCATCATATCGATCTGGATTATTCCTTTGCTGTATCGTCCGACCACGGAAAAGCATCCCTTCGGATTTTCCCAAGTGGAATCGATTTTTATTGTCATCAAAGGTTCTATGCTGACGGCTGTCACAGTGGGCTTGGTACTGAACAACATTCAAATCATAATGCGCGGCGGAAATCGTCTGGACTTTACGAGCGTAGCCATATTTGAATTCGCCGCGGCAATCATCTGTCTCGGCATATTATTCTCCATGATCCGGTTAAACAAGAGTTTGAATTCCCCGATGGTCAAAACGGAAATCACCGCGTGGATCATCGACAGCATCGCGAGCATAGGGCTGACTGTGGCCTTCCTGCTTCCGGCAATCATTCATGCAGACTGGATGGCAGATTTCGAACCATATCTGGATCAGGTTATTGCAATTGTACTTGCCGCTACCATATTGCCGATCCCAATCAGAACCGTCCTCCACGGACTCAGAGATATTTTCCTGCTGGCCCCCGATGAAGAAACGGTAAGCAAGATCAAGGAGATTGGGCAAAGTGTATTGGCAAAGTACCTTACAGGGCAAGCCGTGTATGATATTATCAAAACCGGACGAAAAATATGGGTCAGCATCTACTTTACGAGTCAGAACGATATGATTTCCATATCGGAAATCAAGCAAGCACACAAAGAACTGGAAATTGAACTGAAAAAAGAATTTCCGGATTTATATGTTGAGTTGATTCCCGAATTTGAATAAATCCTAGAACGCAAATATCATATGGCCGAATTGCACAGAAACCGGCTTGGCCAAGATCCATGCATTCGTAGCCTTATCATCATAATAAAACTGGGCTCCGTTTGTAGGATCCGTTCCGCTTAAAGCAACCTGTGCCGCTTGGATTGATTCCGCTTCCGCAGGTTTATTGATCCATCCGTTTTGTACCGGAGTAAATTGATAATAGCCATTGATTTTCTGATAAATAACTTCTTTGATTGTGTTTGCCCACAACCCGCTTTGTACCCTGTTCATGACTACGGCACCGACAGCAACCTTCGCTTCATATGGTTCGGCTTGTGCTTCTGCAGTAATCAATCTTGCCAGCAAGTCCACTTCATTGACGGCTTTGGCCGCCGGGGCAGCTTTTGGTGCAGGAGCTGATTTGGCAGCAGTCTTGGCCGTTGCAGGGACTGCTGATTTCACTTCAGCCGGTGCAGCCGGAGGGGCTGGCTTCTCTGCAACTCTATTTTCCGCTCCTCTTGATGCAACATATTGGTCATATGTATCAGCCATGAATAATGCCCTTTGCTCCTCTGCATCGGCATCGGAACGGAATTTTGATACTTGTCCGACACTTAAAATATTGCTGTCAGGATGATCAAGCACATCGTTACTCCCCGTTGGTCTCAATAACCGACCGGTCTTATCTGCGGAATTACTTTCAATTAACAAAGCATAAATTACTAAGACAGCGATTCCAAACACAAAACCAGCAATGAATAAAATTGGTCTGATTCTTCTCAGTCTGTTCATGTTTTCTCCTTTCGCCTCCCTCCCCCGGTACTCATTTTAAGAGGGATTCGGCTATATCTATATTTTAATATGATATGCGCCTGTAATCTATTGGTAACTCTATGAAGCACAGGGAATATTTACTCAATCCGTTTTGGTTTCAACAATTGATCAGAATAAAATAATGACCGTACATTTTTTAGATGTCGGTCAGGCTGACAGCATTTTTATCGATATGGGTACTTACGAAATCCTCGTTTATGGTGATCAATACCTCATTCCGGCAGAGCTTCTGCATCCGCAACAACAATGAGGCGTGGATGCATCTGCAGGACAGAGCCCGGTACCTCCGGGGTAACGGGGCCAAAAAGTACTTTATGTAAAATGTCCGCTTTTTTTGCACCGCTGGCGCAAAGAACAATGGATCTGGCCTGCATAATGGCTTTGATCCCCATGGTGATCGCCCGTTTCGGAACCTCCTCCTTGCCGGAAAAATATCTGGCATTGGCCTCAATGGTTTTCTCATTCAACCGAACACAATGAGTCATTTGTTCAAAGGCTTCGTCCGGCTCATTAAATCCGATATGTCCATTTTCGCCGATCCCCAAAAGCTGCATATCGATCCCACCGATCCGTTCAATAAGCCGGTCATACCGAAGACACTCTTCCTCAATATTTTTAGACATACCGTCCGGCAGATGGCAGTTTTTCTCCTTAATGTTGATATGCCGAAATAGATGCTGCTGCATGAAGTGGCGGTAGCTTCTTTCATCTTTTCCATCCAGACCGACATATTCGTCGAGATTTACTGTGGATACCGCAGAAAAGTCGATATCTCCTTTTCGGTACCATTCTGTCAATTGCTCATAAATGCCTTCGGAAGTGCCGCCCGTAGCTAAGCCCAGAACGGCGTTTTCTTTCAGAATCACCTGTGCCGACAGAAAATTTGCCGCCTTGCGGCTCATATCCTTATAATCCTTTGCTCGTATCAGTTTCACTTTTTTCTCCTATGCCTCGTAATTTTGCTATATTATGCCTCATCCAAAACTTCTTCGATCCATTTATCCACCAGAAGAAGCACACACCCTGACATTGCGTAGTGGTTCTTTTCCTTTGGCAGTGTAACCGTAACATTGTTTTTAATAGGGGCTTTGCTTAAAAGGCTGCATTTTTCCTGTGCCGCCGCTTGAATCAGTCTGGACAATGCCGGCTGGCCGGAGTCCACCACAATCGTGCCGGGGTTTAACATCCAGCAAATGTTGTAAAGCATACCTGCCGCAAAATTTAATACTTTTTCAAGAGCCTGTATTTGGGGCTCGGGTAATTTTGGATAGTTTTGCAATAACTTCTCCAGCTCCCCCTGCTCCGAAAGGCCTAATTGTTCACAAAGACCCGAGGAAGAGAGTATGCTTTCATAGCTTCTCTCAACGCCGTTTCGTTCTACAAGACACTGTCCTATTTCGCCTGCAGCATATGAGTCCCCCTGAAAAACTTCACCGTACCTGACAAAGGCACTGCCCAGCCCGTCGCCCAAGTAAAAGTAGTACAGGCTGTCACTGTCTGCCAGCTGGTATTCCAGGCTGGCGGCTGCGCATACATCGTGAATGATCACGATGTTGTGAATGCACAGGGCTTCGGCAAGAAGCTTTTTCAGATGAATGTCCTTCAGTCCTGGAATCAAGTCGCAGTTTACAGAGTCCTGTTCCTCGTAATAAATACTGGGTACGGAAACCGCTATCCCAAGCAGCGGCAGTTTCAGTTCATCCGCTGCAGCTTTTTGAATCCGGGATATACTTTCTTCCAATGCGTCGGCAAAATCGGAATGCCGGCTCACCTTTATCTTTCCCTCTGACAATAATCGGCAATGGATGTCGTAAATAAAATAACCAATCTGGCTTATCTTGCATAGATTGATGCAGCAAAAGCAACCCAGACTCTGTGGGAAACTGAGCTCCTTTGGTTTTCTTCCAACACTGCTTGTAACCGTGGTTTCTTCCAGTATACCTGCTGCAAGAAGCGCATCTACAATTTTTTTAACTGTAATAACACTTACGTTGCTGAAAGCGGTCAGCTCGCTGCGCTGCAGCTTTTCATGCTCGACCAAAGCTTTCAAAATATTGTAGCTATTATTGTTTCGGATAGATCTGCTTGTAAGGTTTTCTTTTGCCATTGACGGTCACCTACTATCTTTCAAAATCAATCCTGCCACTGCGCCAAGTATACCGGCATTGCAAGAGTTGCCCGCAGGAGCAATTACTGTCTGACCCCGAAATTCCACCGGCAGCATTTCGTCGGTAAAGCGTGTCAGCATCGGTATGAGAATTTCATTTTCGTTGGAGATTCCTCCACCAATCAATACCTTTTGCGGGTCTACCAGCAGGCAAAGATTTGCAATCAGTCTGGCCAAACCCCGCATCCATTCTTCCAATGCTGCAAGGTACTCCGATTCCTTATTATAACATTTTTTAACGAATTCGAAACCATCTATCGGTTCCTGCATTTTTTCGGATATTTTTGCCACAACCGCTTCCGTTGAGAAATGAGCCTCCGCAAAGTCGTTTTCGGATCGATAATTACTGAATCCAATCTCGCCGGCCCGATTATGGAAGCCATGCACCAGTTTTCCGTTTACTACCAGCGCGCCGCCAATTCCCGTTCCCAGAGTGATACAGAGCAGGCTGCTGCAATCTCTGCCTTCTCCTACCCAAAGCTCTCCTAAAGCCGCAGCCTTTGCATCGTTGAGTATGACGACGGGCAGGCCAGGGTAACGGGCTTCCAAAGTCTCCTTCAGATTCAAGCCCTGCAAGGCCGGAAGATTTTGCACTCCCCCCAGGTAGCAGCCACTTTCGCAATCAATAACCCCCAGAGAAGAAATCCCAATCCCCTGAATGCCCTCTGATACCACACCGTCACATACCGTGAATATTTCATGCAAAAAGGCTTCCCTGCTCATGCTTCGGAAAGTGTCAAAGCTGTTTCTTTCTCCTATGACTCCCTGGATGTCTACCTTTGCATATTTCGTGGAGGTACCTCCAATGTCAATTCCGAAATATTCCATTCTTTTCATGTCTACTCCACCTTCCTTCAGATGTTTATGAACATTTCTATTTCTTTAAGCACTCTTCAAGGGATTCCTCAATAATGCCGATCGCTTTATCGATATGTACTTTTTCCGTAATCAGCGGTGGGTGCAGTACAATTACCACGTTCTCAAGATTTTTTCTGCTCTCCAGCTCGGTAATCAAACCTTTGGCAATCATGGTTTCAAAGAGTTTCTGTCCCAGCTCGTAATCTGCTTCTTTTGTTTTGCGATCCTTTACAAGTTCAAAGCCCGCAAGCAGCCCCAGACCGCGTACATCGCCGATGGCCTCAAAGCGATTCTGCAGACGCCGAAGTTCACTGATCAAGTAGCCTCCCACGGAGGCTGAGCGCTCACAGAGTCCGTCCCTCAGGATGATTTCAATATTCTTTTGCGCAGAGGCACACATCAATGGATAGCAGGAATGTGTATGACCATGGATCGTCAATGCATCTGCCGCCTCCCCGATATCCCTCCTTGCGATTACCACGGAGCCCGGAATGTATCCACCGGTTAAAGCCTTGCCTGTAACCAGAATATCGGGTATCACATCCCACTGCTGACATGCGAACATGGATCCTGTCTGTCCGAAACCGGTGACTACTTCATCAAATATCAGCAATGCATGATATTTGTCGCAGAGCTCTCGGAGCCCTTTCAGAAAGCCCTCCGGCGGAACGATCACGCCTCCGGCAGCAAATACCGGCTCCGTAATGATTGCCGCAATCTTGTCGCCGCCCTCATGAAGAATGGTCTGCTCCAGGAAGCGTAGGCATTGAAATCCGCAGCTGTCCGGCTCTTTTCCAAAATCGCAGCGATAGCAATACGGCGGCGAAGAGTGAAGAAATCCTCTTGGGAGAAGCTCGGCGATGCTTGCGTTTTCCTGAATGGTTTCCGATTTTCCGGTGGCCGCGGCAGAACCTGCGGTAGAGCCGTGAAAGCCTCTGCGGAAAGAAATGATTTTTCCTCCACCTTTATAATATTTGGCCAGTTTTAGCGCAAATTCGTTCGCATCCGATCCGGTGCATCCAAATAACACCTTTTCCAAGCCTTTCGGGGCTATTTCCGCCAGGGTTTTTGCCAGTTCGGCCCGTTCTTCCGTCACAAACATCGATGTTACGGAAACCGCCTTGTGAAGCTGTTTCTCGATTGCTTCCGTAAGTTCCGGATGGGCGTGCCCCAGGCTGCATGCGGAAAACTGGGCGGAAAAATCAAGATATGCTTTCCCCGCGTTATCATAAAGATACATGCCTTCTCCGCGGTCTATGACAATGGCCTCCGGAGAGTATACCTGCATCAAATATTTCCGATCTTTTTCTATTGTGTTCATCTTTATCTCCTTTGAATTATTTTACAGCACCCATGGTCATGCCTTTGACCATATTCTTTTGCACGATGATAGCAAAGATGAGCACCGGCACCGATATGACGGTTCCCACAGCTGCAATCTGTCCCCAAATGGTACCTTGCGGCGTCAGAAGTCCGGGTATGGCCACCGGCATGGTTGCTGTAGCCCTTCCGGTCAGAATCAAGGCCATGAAGAATTCGTTCCAGGAGTTGACGGCACAGAACACTGCGGTGGCGGCCAAGCCGCTTTTGGAAAGAGGCAGCGCCATTCGGGTAAAGATATAGAACCAACTGCAGCCGTCTACTTTTGCCGCTTCATCGATTTCTTTCGGGATCATATCGAAAAATCCCCGCATCATCCAGACCACAAAGGGCAGATTAAAGGTAATATGAGCAATAATAATTCCGACATAACTGTTTAATAAACCTACTTTTGCCATAACCAGATACAGGGGCAGTGCCAGAGCAACTACCGGAGTAAAACGGGTTCCCAGCAAATAATACATCAATGCCTTCTCCCCTTTTACTTTGAACCTTGAAAAGGCATAGGCCGAGGGCAGTCCAATCATCAGTGCGAGACTGGTGCTGACACTGGTAACGATCAGGCTGTTTCTTAAATTTAGAAGAAATCCCTTATCAAGAAAAGCTTCTTTGTAGTTCGAGAAAGTGGGATCAAAAATCCACTTTGGCGGCATGGAAAAAGCATCCACCCGCGTTTTAAACGAGGTGATGATCAGCCACGCGTAGGGAAGCAGTGTGATGAATATGTAAATTATGAGAAATGCATAAATTAATGTCAAAGTTATTTGCTTTTTATTTCCGCCGATCATTATGAATCACGCTCCAATACAAATTTCCCATATAGGATCCCGCAAATCAGCAGAACGGCAAACAGCACCACGCAGATTGCAGCTGCAAAGCTGAAATTAAAGGAAACAAAGGCCTGCCTATAGGTATACATATCAATAACCTCCGTGGCGGAACCCGGGCCTCCTCCGGTGAGAATATAAGGTTTGTCAAATTCTTTAAAGGCTTCCATAGACCTAAGGATTATTCCGACGACAATCACCGGCATCATCAGCGGCACCGTGACCCAGGTAAAGGTTTGCAACGCATTGGCACCGTCAATTTTCGCCGCTTCAAAGCTTTCTGTATCGATAGACTGCAGACCGGCCAGGAACATTAACGCCAGGTATGGAGTCCATTCCCATACATCTGTGAGCGCCACGGTGATCAGAGCGCTGCCCGGATGACTGAAAAGGGATATGGGGAGCGGCAAGTGGAAGGTATTTACGATCCATGTATAAAACCCGAACTGCGTGTTCAGGAAGAATGAGTACATTAACCCGACAACTAAAGGAGCCACCATCATAGGCACCAAAATCAGCGATGTAATTATGCGTTGAAATTTTGGCAATGCGTTAATGGCCAATGCCAGTGCGAAGCCTAAGACGACCTGACAGGTGACGGCAATCAACATAAATTTGAAGGTTGTCAGCATAGACTGAGCAACTTCCGGCGTCTTCAAAATATCAATATAATTGTCGAATCCGATGAATTGATTTTGTCCACCGGGGACAGAAAGCCGAAAATTGAAGAAACTGATCCACAAGGCATAAAGCAAAGGACCCAGCGTAATGATGGATAACACCACGAAGGTGGGTGAGTGGAACAGGATTGCCATGGTCCTTTCACTTTGTAATCTTGATTGAGACTTTTTCAAGTTATTCACCCCTGTTAATTATCTTGCGGAGGGAGCAACCCTCCGCAAGCATTTAGTTTGCGCTTATTCGTATAGTACCGGTAATTTGCTTTCTAGGATTTCTTCGTATTTCTTGGCACATGCGTCTAAGGCTTCTTTCGGACTCGACTGGTCGCTCATCACTTTGGAGATTTCCAGCATCAGCTCTTCATTCATTTCATTCCATTCCGGAATTCTCGGTCTTGTTGTGGATATTTCATAGGCAGCCATGGAGGCTTTCCAGTAAGGCAGCTTATTCAATTCAGGGTCCTGATAGACCGAGTAGAGATTTGGGAATGCTCCGTCCAAGGCGATATTTTTCTGTACTTCAGGAGTATTGAACCATTGCAGGAAGACCCAGGCAGCTTCCGGATTGGCAGCCTTGGTTGGAATGAAATAGGACCATGCGCCATAATGGGCGGCCGGCTTTTCACCAATTGGAATGGCGCCGTATTCCATTTTTCCTATTACTTTGGACTCATCCGGATTTTCAAGGGCAGGTGTACAATCATTGAAAATAACTGCCATAGCTGCAACACCCTGCTGCATTTCAGTGGTCTGTTCATCCCAGGTTTTTTCCGTCACACCCGGAGGCGCGAATTTTTTGAGATCATTATAATATTCCAGCGCTGCAACGTTCTTGTCACTGTTGATGGCAATGTTTCCGTCTTCATCAAAGATGTCACCGCCAAAGGACCATGCATAGTTTAACCATTCACAGGTGGTCGCATCATGTCGTTTTCCCGACATGGATACTCCGAAGAAATCCTGGGCCAAGGTTTCCCCTGCAAGCGTTTCACCGCTTTTTCTGGTGAAAAATTCAGCGATATCCCGATAGGTATCCCAGTCCGTAGGTACTGCCAGCTCGTAGCCGTATTCTGCTTTAAAAGCAGCTTTTTCATCTGCATTCTCAAAGAGATCCTTCCGGTATGCGAAAAACATGATGCAGGAGTTTGCGGGAACACCATAGACCGTATCTTCCCATTTTCCGGAGGCATCCCACATACCTTTGATGATGTCTTCGGAATTGTAATCCGGTATAATGGCCAGATCCGGGTTGCTCATCAGCGGTTCCAAAGGCTGAATAAATTCATTTACCGCCAGGTTTCCAAGAAATTGGTAAGGAACTGCGATTACATCATAATCATCGCTTCCGCTCTGCATGGCAAGTGTGATTTTCTGAACCACGTTGTCAAAGGGAGCCATTTCCAGATTTACCTTAATTCCGGTAAGCTCTTCGAATTTTCCGAGTTGCTTGGAAAGGGCCACTGTAGGAGTTTGTTGTTCTGCAATCATATTGATGGTGACACCTTCAAAGGCTCTAATGCCTTTGGATGTATCCATGTCGGCGCTGCTTTCCTCGCTGCCGCAGCCGACGAAGGATGTGATCACCAGGGCCAGAATCAGAACAATGGCTAATACTTGTTTCATTTTTTCTTCTCCTTCTCATTATTTTTTTTCGTAATTTATTCGGTCCAAGGGCCGTATTTTGTCAGAATTTTTTCTTTCACCGTACTGCAGAAAGCATCATCCACGATAAAATCGTTGGCTATGGTATACCACAGTCCGGCCTGAACCACATATTCCCGTTCATACTTTAGTGCTGCAAATACATCAGCCCAGCTGAGTCCCATGTTTTCCGGACGGATATCAACTCCCGCGCGATAGATCAAATCCAAAATACCGTCCGGATTATTTCCCTGCATCATGGAACCGGTAAAGATTCCCAAACAAACGGGCAAGCCGTGAATGAACTTTTTCTTTGTCATGTATTCCAGCGTATAAAATAAGAAGTGATCCGTACCTTCAATATGTCGTGGATTCCAACCCGCGTTATGAAAAGCACCTCCACCCCAGCGAAGACCTTCAACCAGAACGCGTATTCCTTTTTCATTCATGGCATATACATCATCAATAGCAGCAATAACGCTGTCTTTGACTGCCGTTGCTTTTGCGGAAAGCTCCGCATCATAAGGCCACTTGGTTTCACACTTCCCTTTTTCAGCCGCATACTTCCAGTCAAAAGCTGCGTTGTGATAGCAGAACACGTCGCACACGCCGCTGCGATTTAAAGCGATCGGTCCCTTTTGAATGACATCATAGTCTATGTAAACTGCAACTGGCTCAACATATCCCACATAGCGGACATTACTGTCAAAGCGGATCCCTGCCCGATGTCCAAACACAGCATTGGTGGCTATGGAAGTGGGCATCTGGTAAAGGGGTAGGTGCTTTTTCCATGCAACCATTTTTGCATAGTCTACCGCCTGGCCTCCGCCAAGTCCGATTACGCTTTCAAATTTCGGCATTGCTTCTACCTCGGCCATGATTTCTTTATACTCTAATGTCTTTACAAAATGTACAACTGCATCTTCATCAAATTCATCTTTGAAAATTTCCCAAAGGTCTTCCATCGTGACGACAAGGTATGGACGCTGAACAATGTTCTTCAGTTCACCCACCAGGCCCCGGCCATAAATCGTATTAAACAGTTTCTCTGACAAAATAGCACCTCCCGTTGTTTTTTAATAAGATTAATTAATGTGATTAAATAATATGATTATTGTTCTTATCTGTCAATAGTTTTTTCTAATTTTAACTGCATTTTTTAATTTAGTTAAAAAATGCATCAATCTCGACGTGGCAATCCTTACTCTATTTATAAAAGAAACAAAAGTAATGCCGCTGCAAATGCTCGCAGCGACAATTCTCTTATTTCACCAGCTCTCCGGCGATCCCCATAAAATCGATCCCGCTTTCCTTTTCCACTCTTCGCTTCCATTCCTCGGGAATGGCCTTCGCGCCGGAATAGGCGCCGCAAAGATTCCCGCAGATCGCGCCGTTGGTGTCCGCATCGTCTCCGCCATTGACTGCAGCAATGATTCCTTCTTTGGCATCGCCGTTTACCGCATAGAAAACACCGAGGGCGTATGGTATGGATTCATAAGCCTGCATTCCCGCTCCGATGATACCTACCAGTTCATCCAAAATTGCGTTCATGCCCTTTCCGCGATTTTTATCAACGATTTCCTTTGCCAATAAAATTCTTTTCGCGACACTTGGAGCCGTAATATCGCAGCCGACGCTTTCTCCATACAGTGCGCCTTCATAAGCAAGCTCCATAACCTGCTCGGTTGAATATCCGCCCTTTACTCCTGCCGCCACCGCAACGGCGACTGCACAGGCAGCGGCAACACAAGGCTTGCTGCTATGGCTCGGCAAAGATGATTCCGCAGCAGTTTCAACACATTTCTCGAAATCAAAATAATATTTTACGCCCACCGGCGCCACTCTCATGGCGCTGCCGTTGGTAACACTCAATTTAGCAGCTTCCTCCGGACCCCTGTTTTCTGTGATCGCTTCCAGAAACTTTCTTGTCGACGGCCCAATTACCGTTGATTCCAGCATCTTGTATTTTACAGCCCAGGTCCGCATCTCTTCAATGAATACGTCTCTGTAAAATCCGCCGTTCTTGATCAATAGATTGCTGATGATGATGCTCTCCATGGTATCATCGGTTATTTCCCCGGCTTTCAGACTTCCATGATACACTTGTGAATTTGCTTCCGGTTCCATAAAGTCTGTAATATATCCGTAAACCTGCTTGATTTTATCTCTCGTAAAAAATGATGCCGGCATGCCCATTGCATCACCGATTGCACCTCCGACGAGGGCGCCATACGCTCTGTCAATCATAAATTTTTCTCCTTTTTCAAATCGGTTGTCCGATTTGAATCGCCCTGTGCGATTCGCCGTTCAGGCGAATGTTCGCACGGCAACTCAAATCATTAAACAAACGGTTTTGGGTTTTGGTGATTCACTCGCCGTAACCCGAAAACCGTAGGCGTCAGTGGGGGACTGACGCCGTAGTTTAACGTTTCCAAAATCCATGCGGACCTTTCAATGTTACGGTCATCGCCGCGCTATCCACTGCAACGGACACAGCGGATCGAATGTCCATCCCTGATAGGATTCCGAACATGAGTCCTGCTGCAAAGCTGTCCCCGGCTCCCGTTGTATCCACTGCCTTTACATCCTTAGCCTTATAATCAAAGCATTCTGCTCCGTGAAAAACTTCTCCTCCGGATTTTCCTTTTTTTATTACGATCACCTTGGAACCATCCTTCGGAAAATTTAAGCTGGCAGCCTCGACCTCGTTAACCGTGATGATATCGGCCATGGACAGGACCTTTTTCAAGGCTTCAGGGTCTATTTCATTGATCAGCGGTCCCGGATCAAAAAGGAAATGATCACAGTGCTTTCTGACTTCTGAAAGGCACTTGACAAGCTCCCGCGGATTATCGCAAAGCAGATAATAGCCAGTCACCATAACATTCTTGATGAGCGGGATGTCCTCCCGCAGAAGTTTTTGATCAAAGCTGCTCTCCACGCCTTTTTTGGTCAGGAAGGTTCTCTCTCCGTTTTTTTCAAGAATCACAAGGCTGTATCCCGTGTCGCCTTCCACCTGTTTTATATATTTCCCGGAGAATCCATGCAGATTCAGGTAATCTATGATCTCCCGACCCGTCGGATCCATGCCGATATAGGACACCATGTGGGCATTTCCGCCAAGATTGTTGAAGGTTGCCGCCATATTGATGGAGCAGCCCCCCGCCATGCTGAATTCATTTGTGATCAACCCGTCCTGCCCTCTTTCCGGGTAGGTTTCCATCTCTAAATATCTGTCCAGGAGTATTCCTCCGAATATCGTGCATTCCACCATAAATTCACCTGCTTCCTTTGTCCGAGGGCCTCTTCGTTTATTAATCCGCCAGTTCAATTTCACTTTCCTGATCCCAGCTCAGGAAAACCTTCTGCCCTTTCTTCAGGTTTTCGCGAATCTGGACGTTCTGTTTTTCGCAAAGCACAGCTACACCATTGCATTCGATGGTATAGGAGGTGATATTGCCTGAATAAGTAATGAAGGTGATGATGCCTTCCTGTCTGGCGCCATTCTGTTCCTCTGCGCTCAGATGTATTTTCTCCGGCCTCACAGCAAAGTTGGAGCCGTCCTCTTTCTTGAAAAAATTCGCTTTTCCAAGGAAGCTTGCCACAAACTTGTTTTTCGGTTTTTCATATACTTCAAGGGGTGTCCCCATTTGCTCGATGATGCCGTTGTTCATGACGACGATAAAATCGGACAGCGTCATGGCTTCTTCCTGGTCGTGGGTCACGAAAAATGTAGTGACCTTGCTCTCTTCCAGAATCTTTCTCAGCTCTGTCTGCATTTCGACTCGCAGCTTCTTGTCAAGCGCGCTCAGACATTCATCCAGCAGCAGAAGCCTCGGTGAAATCGCAAGTGCTCTTGCAAGGGCAACCCTCTGCTGCTGTCCGCCGGAAAGCTGCTTCGGTTTTCTTTTATTAAATTCATCCATATGGACGGTATTGATGACCTGTTTTACCCGCGCTTCAATTTGCGGCTTGTTCAGCTTTCTTTGCTGCAAGCCATAAGCCACATTTTCTTCGACGGTCATATGAGGAAAGAGTGCATAACTCTGGAATACCATTCCGATATTTCTCTTGTTGGCCGGAACCTTGACCACATTGTCCTGATCAAAGAATATACTGCCTTCATCCGGAGTCTCAAATCCCGCAATCATTCTCAGCAAGGTCGTTTTCCCGCAGCCTGACGGACCTAATATGGAAACCAGGGTTCCGTTTGGAATTTCTATATTGACCCGGTTGACAACGGTATTCTCTCCGAATCGTTTTGTCAGATTTTCTAACTTTATATTTGCCATTACTTTTTCTTTCCTCCTATCATATTTTCTATGCTTGAGCCCATAATCAATCCTACAATAGCGAGGCATAGCAGCGAAACGCCGATAATCACCGTAGAGATCGCATTGATTTCAGGGGTGAATCCAAATTTGATCGAGGATTGTATTTCGATTGGCAGCGTCGAGGTGCCTGCAGGGATCAAAAAGTAACTAATCGCGAAATTGTCAAAGCTGATCATAAATGAAAGAAAACCTCCTGCTATGATTGCAGGTGCAAGGGCCGGCATCGTAATTCTCCGGAATGTGATCAGCGGACTCGCGCCCAAAGATGCACTCATTTCTTCCAAAGCCGGATCCAGTGCCTGTATTCTGGCCTGCAGGGATAGCATGGCATAAGGTAAGGAAATCACCACATGTCCTGCAACGACAAAGAACATATTTTTATCCATATCGAGAAATCGAATAAATAATAGCATTGAGAGCGCCAATATCAGCCATGGAATGCTCATCGGCATCATGATCAGGCTTCGAAACACGCCTTCCATTCTCCTGCTTAAGGTTTTCATACCCAGAACAAACATCGTCGCCAGAACAACACAGACCAATGCCGTTATCAGTGCCAGCACGAAAGAATTGACCGCGGCATGAATAAGCACATCGTTTTGTGATAAAGCGGAATACCATTCCAGACTGAAGGAGAATGGCAATGTGTTATAGCGCGACTCGTTAAATCCCATTACCATTAAAACGATGATCGGGGTATAAAGAAATGCCAACGCAACGAGCACATAGAGAGTTGGAATCAAGTTGTCTGTGATCTGTTTCCTCATTCGTTATCATATCTCCTTCCGATTCTGCTTAAACCAGTCATGCTGATGATAACCATTGCAAATAATACAAATGCGATTGCAGCTCCAAAGTTCCAACCGTATATCTCAAAAAACTGATCCTCGATTACCGTACCGATCACCGTTCCGTCGACCCCGCCAAGGATTCTCGGCTCTACAAAGGTTCCAAGGCAAGGAACAAACACGATCATAATTCCCGTTATTACGCCGGGCATCGAAAGGGGCAAAACGACCTGGAAAAAGGTTCTGACTTTTGTCGCTCCTAAGGAACTGCTTGCTTCAAGCAAAGAATTATCAACACGTTCCAACGCAAGGTAAATTGTGATCACCATGTAAGGGAAAAAGGCATGGATCAGGCCGATAACCACCGCAGCCCGCGTAAATAAAATTCCCAGACTCCCATCGATCAGGCCGATGGACTGCAAAAAGCTGTTCAGAACTCCGCCGTCCTGAAGAAAGACCAGCCAGCTGTAAACCCGGACAAGCTGATTCGTAAAAAACGGTATGATGATCAGGATCATGATAATGTTTTTCATGCCTTTAAACTTTTTTGCCATGAAATATGCCAGAGGATAGGAAATGATCAGGCTGATGACGGTTACCGCCAGACTGTTGATGATCGTTCTGGAGGTAAGCTTTAAATACACACTTTTTGTAAAAAAATCCGTATAATTTTCCAACGTGATCCCAGTCGTACCGCTATCGCTTTGGAAGCTATAGCCCAGCATGATCAACAGGGGCAAAATGGCAAAGATACATAAAACGATGACACTAGGCAAGGTAAGTATTTTTTTCTTTCTTTTCAATGGACCTTCCTCATTTCCAAAAGGCAGCTGCTGCCACTTACGCTGCCTGCTATAAAAAATGCCGCCCAATTATGTCCGATCAGGCGGCATTGAACGAAACGGACTAATTCGCTTTTACTTCAGTCCAAAGCTCATTCCATTCTTTTTTTACATCGTCCGTTCGATACTGCATGAAATACAATCGATTCAGGGATTCTTCATCCATTCCGCATGAAGCAGCATAGGCTGGGTCGATCTGTGCTCCCGCGTCCTTATTTACCGGAGCAGGTCCTCCCGTTGAAGCCCAATTATACTGGAAATCCTTGCTGATCACGGCATCAATAAATTTATATGCAAGGTCCGGATTTTGGGATCCTTTTGCAATGCCCCATGTATCGACCCATCCGATGGCACCGTCTTCAGGAACTACAAATCCGATGGGCTGGCCGTCCTGCTTCATAGCTGCGGCTTGACCTGACCACATTAATCCAACGCTGATCTGATTGCCGGCAAAAAGTTTCGAGAATTCATCGCCGGTTTTCCAATAGGTCTTATTCAGTGGTTTTTGTTCGATTAATTTTGCTTTGATTGCGTCTAAATCGGAAGGATTGTTTGGATCCTGGCCTAAAACGATCGCTGCAAGCATTACAGAATCATTAAAGTCATCTCTGATTGCAATCTTTCCTTCATATTGAGGGTCAAATAAAACGCTCACGGATGTTGGAGGTTCTTTGATTTCGTTCGTATTATAGGCAATCGCTGTTGAACCCCAAACCCAAGGCACAGAGTACATCTTGCCGTCTTTGAAGCTTTCTTCCTGAACTTTGAACCGGTCATACAGGTTATCAAAGTTAGTCAGTTTTGTCGTATCAAGCTCAAGAAGCAGCCCTTCATTGATTGCAGAAGGCAGAATGGTGCAGTTAGGAAGACATACATCGATTTCTCCGTCTTTTGCTGTTTTCAGCTTTGTAAGCAATTCTTCTTCACTGGACATGTAAACATGTACGATTTTACAGTTGTTTTCCGCTTCGAATTTCGCTATGAATTCCGCATTATCGGAACCGTAATCTTTCCAGTTCACTACCGTCAATGTGGCAGGCTCGGTTGTGCCTTCCTCCTCGGCTTTCTGTCCGCATGACACCAATGAGAATAGTAACGCGCACACCATAAATAAGCTAAGTAATTTTTTAATTTTCATTTACTTTCCTCCGCTTTATTATTATAATAAGAATATCGAGTTATTATGTTATTATAATAAGTTATCAAATCTACATTGTCAATACCATTTTAAACCGTTATTTTCATCGATTGGAGCGTATTTTATGACAAAAGATTTCAAATATCTCACATTTTATAATGAAGTGAAGCGGAAAATTATTTCCAAGGAATATCTGGAAGGAAATATGCTCCCAAGCGAAACGCAATTTATGGCGAAATACAATATTAGCAGAATTACGGTCCGAAATGCGATTGCTTTACTGGAGCAAGAGGGATATGTCTATCGAATTCAAGGGAAGGGCTGTTATGTGGCCGGTAATTTCCGCCAGCAATCCCTTGATAAAATCCATAGTTACACCGATATGATCCTGGCAGCAGGAATGGTTCCCGGCAGAAAGGTATTATCCTGCGTCGTCGAGCCAAGCACGAAAAAGGAAGCCGCTCTGCTGCATCTGAAGGAAAACGATCCCGTCTTTGTCCTGAAACGGATTATTCTGGCAGATGACCTTCCCATATGCCTTACGAAGGCGACCCTGCCCTATGCAAGGCTGATCGATATCGACCGCTTCGACTTTTCCACCGAATCTCTCTATAACATTTTAGAAAACAGATACGGTTATTCCGTTGACCGGACAACGATGACGTTTGAGGCATCCGCCTCAGATCAATATGTATCCGAAATGCTGTCTGTTCCCGAAAACACACCGCTTTTAATCTATAATTCCGCATCCTACTCAAAAATCGGGAAAGACGAACTTCCCATTGAGATATGTGAATCTTTTTACCTGACGAATAAAATAAAGTACCGGCTGGATAAACGAAGATAATCGCCGATTACCGCAATAGGGCTGTTCCAAGCTATAATAGGCTGTTCCAAATGAATGATCAATCATTATGGAACAGCCCCTTTTGATAGCAAACGCAAGTTTCAGTTTAATGTATCTGAGAACCAATCCGTTATCATTGTGATCACTTCCGTTGCATGATTCGTTACGCAGTGATTCCCGTCATCCCAAAGCTTGATTGTTTTATTTGATGAGGGTGCCTCCTCATATATCCTTTGAATACCCGAAGCTGCAAACAGCGGATCCGGTTTGCCGTGATTAAGAAGTAGCGGACATTTAATACACTCGGCATATCCTTCCATAGTCATACCGTTGATAAACGTTTCCAGTTCTTCATCTTTCTTGTTTGCCAATGCAGAAAATACTCCGGTAAAATGAGGTATGAAGTTCAGTATTTCTTTTGGAGAATAGGAACCGCCGTTAATGACGCAGGCAGCTAGCTTGTTGCTTATCGCTGCAGCTCTGGCAACCAAATATCCCCCAAAGCTGTACCCGATCATGCCAATTTTGGAAAAACGGCTATCCATGGAAACATACTCAACGATTTCATTTAATGCTTCTTCATTGTCCAGCTCCATATATAATTTATTGAATAATCTCGTTTCACCCTGCCCGGGTCCGTCAATCATCAGGTATGCCATACCCCTTACAGCATAAAAATCGCTGTAATTATGGTGTTCTTCACGCCAGCCGTCAGCACCGCCAATCGAGATGACAATTGGCACCCGACCATAGATTTTTTCCGGCATTCTCAACCAGCCCGCCATGCTACGTCCCTTATATGGGATCTCAATCTTTTCAATTTGCGGCTTGTATAATTTTGCTGCTTCACTATAACACGCAATTAACTTGCTATAGATATTTAGCTTTTTTTCAATGTCGGGAACAATTGTATATTGTCCCACTCTGTATGCTGCGACGGCATTCAGAAAGAATGTCCTGGCAGTATGAAGGTGCTCGTCTTTCAAGGCATTTTCAGCGCAGGTTCTGGCAGCATCGCCGATTCTGATACAGCTGTCCGCATAATCGCCGCCTGCCTCATAATCTGCCATAAGCTTCAGATAATCAATTAAGTCGAATCCGTTGGGAATTGCTCTATCCATCGGCACGGTGCGGATCGTAGCTTTTAGTTCCTGTTTGTTTGACTCCATATTTATTTCCCCCTTATATTTTAGTAATCTTGTATTATCATGCAGGTTGTTTTCAATTCATTTCAAGTTTTCCTTAAGCCAATCAATTATC
Source organism: uncultured Oscillospiraceae bacterium (assembly GCA_964612345.1). Classification (GTDB taxonomy): domain Bacteria; phylum Bacillota; class Clostridia; order Peptostreptococcales; family Anaerovoracaceae; genus Anoxybacterium. The sequence goes on from CAZTEH010000002.1 coordinate 72,463, forward strand.
TCCGGAAATACTTCATCCAGATAATTCTGTGTACAATGTTCTCCGTCTTCATAATATTTAAGAGTCTTTTCACCTCTTGCCCATTTCATCATCTTTTCCGCATGAATTTTAGGCGAAGGCATTACTTCATCTTTCCCAGCATGATAAAACAATAGAGGAACCTGAAGATTCGGAGCATCCTCAATGTCCCAGTCAAATTTGTCAACTGCCTGTTCCAGTGATTCACATCCGGTCATATAGGTCACACCCCGCTGCCAGATCGGATTCAGTCTCTTTAAGCCGGCCACGCCCCCTATATAAACAAGACCGCTGTTCCCGACCGTACATCTCACCCGTTTATCGTACGCTGCTGACATAGGCGCCAAGTATCCTCCCAGACTGAAACCGGCCAAGGCAATTCTCCCCAGATCAATTCCAAATTGCAGATGCGCCTCGAACCAGTCAATTATCGCAGATATTGCTTTATGATATTCTTTCGCATCAAACTTCATATTCTTCCAAAGTTCTCCCTGGCCCGGCCCGTCAAATGTAAAAAAGTTGAATCCATGTTGCTTGTATATTGTGCCTTGTGAGTGGCCTTCCGCTTCCTTGATATTATCCATACCGTTCACAAAAATCACCAGTGGCTGATTGGGTTTATCTGAAAGCCTGAGATATCCGGGAATTATTATACCATTGAACGGAATTTCAATATGTATCGGTTTTTCCTTTTCATCATATAAGCTGATTGCTCTTTTATAGCTTGTTCTGGCCTTTTCCTGTGACTCTTCCTTTTGCAGGCTGTCGATAAAAAAGATGTGCTGACCGATATGATAACAAGCTGTCGACTCATGGAATAATGCTATTGCCTTTGCTCTATATCCCTCCTTTAATGCTTCTTCCGCCTTGCTATAGACTTCGTCCCCCTCCTTTGTCCATTCCCTGCACCACTGCAGCCAGTTCTGAATTCTTGCAACTACTCTTTTCAACCTCCAGTAATCAACCCCGAAAGATAGAAACCTTCCGTACCATCTCTGATAAATTTTTTCACCAAAGATAAATTTGAATGCAAACTTCTCCTTTGAAGACAGATTGACCATGATAATCCTCCTTTTTTTATTTGTTATGTCTATTTTAGTTATAACAACTATATGGCAAAAAAGCTACTCTGCATTCTTGCCTATTCTTTCCAGAATGCTGGTAAGCAACTCCATTTCTGCATCTGATATACCCTTTTTGAATTGTTCATTAATCGACTCAATATAAGGAATAAGGTCGTCAAACATTTTTCTTCCGGCATCCGTAAGATAGACACAGGAGCTTCTTCTGTCACTTCCGTGATTTTCTCTTACTACATATCCATTCTTGGAAAGCACATCCAATATTCTGGTGACATTCGTTTTGTCTTTGTATGTTTTCATTGCAATTTCGCTTTGGATTAAACCCGGTTCCGCATACAATACGTTCAGCACGGTCCATTGCTCAAATGTTATGTCATATCCCTTTTCCATAAAAGCGCTAAGAATCTTTCTCTTGATCAGGACTTCACCTTTTATTATTTTGTATCCGATTAACTGTGTATAATCATATTTTGTATCCAAGCGATCACCTACTTCATTTAGTTGTTATAACCACTATATTTCTATTCTGCGGTTTTGTCAAGAAATAAATTGAAACTCCTGCTTATTTAAAACGGATACCAATAAACAGCCCCGATCCCGATCTTGATCGCAACGGCCAGGATCAGCACTGCAAATGAAACAATTGCAAAAATAATGTCCGGCTTCGTGTATTTTCTCCTGTGGTACCAGGTCCTCTTCTTATTCTTTCCGAAGCCCCTCAAATCCATGGCATTGGAAACCACTTCGATCCGGTTGAAGGAGCTCAGCAGCAGCGGAATCATTACCGCGGCGTAGTTCTTGAGCCTCGTTCCGATGCCCGCATCTCCCTTCCTGAAAGCCACCCCTCTGGCTTCCTGGGCGTTGATGATGTTCTCTACTTCCGCTTTCACATCAGGGATGTATCGTAAAGCGATGCTCACCGAATAGGCTACCCTGTATGGCACACCGATCCGGTTCAAACTGCTGGCAAAATTGCTCGGGTGTGTGGTGAAAATGAATAATATGGTGATCGGCATGATGGCGATGTACTTCAGCGATAAGGTGATACAATAGAAGATCGTCTCATAGGTAATGGCAAAAAAGCCAACGTCGATCGCCTTTGTATAAGTTCCGGTCAGTTCCGATCCGAACTCCGGCGTAATCAGCAATAAAAATGCCGAGTTGAACAAGGTAAATAGGAATATGAACATCAGCAAAGGCCATATTGCTTTGTTCGGCAGCTTTGACAGCTTCAGTAAGACAATCCCGAGAGCGATCATGGCGATAAATACTCTGGCATCCATAAACGCGAAGGCAAAGAACGTCCATGAAACGAGCATGAGCAGCTTGATGCTTCCATCCAGGCTGTGGAATATGGATTGACGTTCAATATAAAGGGAGCCGCTCTTACTCATAGCGCACCTCCGGCAATTCTCCTGGTGAAGTATGCGATGAAGGAGCTCAGATCCTCCACGCCGTAAAGCCGTCCCATCCGTTCAATGGAAGTATGCTTCAGGTTTGCTTTGCTGATGATCAACGGATCAGCAAGGATCTTGTCTATGTAATCTCTGGCAATGACTCTGCCTCCGGAAAGCACCACGCTGCTGTCTGCATATTCCAATGCAAGGTGCATGTCGTGCGTGATCAGAATGACACCTACCCCGGTCTTCTTGATCTCGTCAAGGTAGGTCATGAATTCCCTGTAGCTCGTGTAATCCTGCCCAGCCGTCGGTTCATCCAGAATGATAACTTTTGGTCCCATGGAAAGGATGGATGCGATGGTCACTCTTTTTTTCTGTCCGTAGCTCAAGGAAGATACCGGCCAGTTTCTGTACTCGTAGAGTCCGCATGTCTTAAGAGCCTCCCTGGTCCTTCTGTCGACTTCTTCCTCATTGGTTCCGAAGTTCCGGAGTCCAAAGGCAACCTCGTCAAAGATCATATTCTTGGTAATCATATGGTTTGGATTCTGCATTACAAATCCTATTGACAATGCACGCTGCTTGGCCGTCCATTTGTCGATGCAGGTCATCTTTTCTTCGGAGGCACCGGCAATATTTGAAGCATCCGCATAGAACATGGAGCCCTGTTGATATTTTGCAATGCCGGAAATCGCCTTGAGCAGGGTAGATTTTCCCGCCCCGTTGTTCCCTACGATGGCAAGCATTTCCCCCTCCTTGACATCAAAGCTGATATCCTCCACGGTATAGGGGTCCTCCTTGTAATACTTGTAGCCTACGCCCTCCAGTTTCAGAATCGTTCTGTTGTCAGGCCTTTTGTCCGAAAAATGATCCTCCAGATATCTGGCCACCACCTGATCCTTAAATTTTATCGTATTTTCCAGTACGGAAATTTTATCTTCTTCTTTAATGTCCGCCCCGCAGAGCTTCAGCATCTCCACATAAAGCGGCTGTCTCAAGCCGCACTTTGGCAGAATATCCTCTGCCAGGAGTCTGTCCGGAGTATCGTCGAAAACGATGCTGCCCTCTTCCATGACGACGACTCTGTCAAAGCCGTGCTCCAATACGTCTTCTATCCTGTGTTCGATTACGATGATGGTCTTCCCCGTTTTTGCATGGATGTCGATCATGGTCTCCATTGCCTTCTTGCCGCTGGCGGGGTCAAGGTTGGCAAGGGGTTCGTCAAACAGCAAAATCGGTACATCCATTGCCAGAATTCCGGCGATCGCAACCTTCTGTTTCTGCCCTCCCGATAGGTTCTGGGGAGGCTGTTTCTTGTGCTCCAGCATGTCGACCTGAGCAAGGGCCCTATCGACGACCGAACCCATTTCCTCCGGCGGCATGCAGTCGTTCTCAAGTGCAAAGGCCACATCTTCCCCGGAGCTCAGTCCTACGAACTGGCAATCCTGATCCTGAAGGATGCTTCCCACCTGCATTCCCATGGCAAAAAGAGAAAGTTCCTTCGGTTCCTTCCCGTTTACCGTGATCCGGCCTTGGATCTCGCCTTTGTACGTAAAGGGAATTAGCCCATTGATACAATGGGCTAATGTCGATTTACCACTTCCGCTTTTACCGGTTATTAATACTTTTTCTCCCTCTTCAATCCTAAGGTTGATATTGTGGAGGGTTGGTTCGTCCAGATTATTGTACTTGAATGTTACATCCTCAAAGACAATTACGTTCATTTATGCGTCCTTCTTGAGTCCCTTATTCTTCGCTTTTGATTTTGCGATCAGGATGACTGCCGGAATACCGATTACTGCGATTACGATGAGGTTTGAAATGTTTGCAAGAGTGATCTGTACAAACAGTTTTTCAGCCGGTTCCCCATAAAGATAAACGTCGCCGAGATAAGCAATGACACTTCCGACGAGCATTCCCACCAGGGACCATATGTACATCATTGCGATATGTGCCTTGGTGCAGGCGCCGTTGATCGGATCAAACTTTTTGTCAAAGCAGACAAGGCCTCCGAACAGTCCCATCATAGCGGAAAGGAATACCCAGCTCCACCATACGCCGCCGTACATAAATGCATCATTGAGCGCATGTCCGATGAATCCGATCAGAAAACCTGCCGTTGGTCCGAAGAAAGCTCCGAAGATCGGCAGCAGAGCGATTGCGATTCGGAAGGAGGTATTCGGTCCGATTGGAACAGAGATTGCGGAAAGCGCTGCATAAAGTGCTGCTCCGATACCGATTGCAACCACAGTCTTCGTACTCATGTGCCTGCCCTTCTGTTTGTTGACGAGGGCAACGACGATACAAAGCACGATGGCCACAACAATGGCAATGATGCCTTCTCTCGTGATTACAGATTGAAAGAATCCAGTAAATCCACTCATAATAAATTCTCCTTTTTTCCAAAAATAGGATAATAATAAATGCGGTTATAGTATACATCAAGCTGCCTTTCATTTCCAGCCTTGTCTTACATTTTTTGGAGCTCTGAAAAATTATAAAATAAACCAGCTTTCTACATTCGAATAATAATGTGATTTTTTACACATAATTATAAATATTTATGTGAGAACTAAAGAAGTTCTATCTTGACGTCATGTTTGTTGGCAAAGTGGATTTTCTTGAGATCGGCCCGATGACTTTCACGGAATTTCTGAAGACAGTGCACGTGCCAGAGAGTACGAAGATGCTTTACAATGGATCGTTGATGCAAATCTGGCATTAAAAATATATCGCAGCAGTGGCCCGGGACTTCCGCTCTCTGCTTATGACGATCTTATTGCCTTCAAACTTTACTTAGTTGATGTCGGTCTTCTGAGAAGATTATCTCTTTTGTCGCCGTCTGCCTTCGCCGAAGGAAATCGCCTGTTTGTAGAATTCAAAGGAGCTTTAAGTGAAAATTACGTATTGCAAGCATTAATCCGTCAGTTTGAAGCCGTTCCCCGTTACTGGGCAATTGACAATCCACATTACGAGATTGACTTTTTAATACAGAGAGAGAATGACTTCATTCCTGTTGAGGTAAAATCAGAAACGAATGTTGACAGTAAAAGCCTGAAGAAATTTAAAGAAAAATACAAAGATAAAGTGAAGATTCGCGTCAGATTTTCACTTAACAATTTGAAGATGGACGATGATGTTTTGAATATCCCTCTCTTTATGGCAGATTACGCCGATAAACTGATTGGGATTGCTTTGAAAAGTAAGTACTACTCCAAGGGATAGTTTCATTTTAATAATTATAGATTCGTACCTGCAATTACCATAATTGCAGGTTTTTATTTCCACTTTTTCTGTTTCCAGTCTCTTATAAAATATTTTTCGTTTTTTTTTCACTTTTTATAATACTAAATCCAAAAATGTTAAAAATATAGTCAGACACCAAATATATCTTGAAATTTCAACATTTCTTCCAGTATTTTCATGTTACGGCAGCAAGCCGAACATGGATTGTTTCGATTCCAACGAAAGGAGGTTCTGCAAAGGATATGTCAATCTGCTTAAACCGCTGCAGGAAGTTATTTTTCTGCATTCTTGTGCTGTTATTTGCCGCCGCGGCACAAACGCTGCCCGTATGGGCGGCGCCCCAACCACAGCAAGGCATTCCCGGATCAGAGTACGGGGATGTCACATTGCTAGCCGTTGATGGGGTTTATATGAGTCCGTTTTTATATGAGGCAAAAGAAAGTGAGAAACGTACAAATACGAAAAACGCCGGCGACACGAACTCTTATGATGCATTGGGTTTCAGTAAAATAGATATCGCTGCACTAACGAAATATATCAACGTTGAGGAAATTACAGAAAAACAGTTTTACAGCCTGAATTTTGATATGAAGATCGCTTCTGTTGCAATGACAACAGATGATCAGCTGTTGCTGAGAACAATTGACAATACTTACTGTACCATTAAAATATCCGATGAATACATCAGGGCAATGGAATTAACAGGCGCAGTGGAAAAAGGCATCAGCCAAAAAATGACTCCCAAAAGTCAGACCAAATCATCCGTTTTCAGTACTTTTATACTGATCTCACTGCTCATATCCTTCGTTCTATTTATCGGATGGTTCTATTCCATGAGCAGAAGAGCTTATGCGCCGGACAAGATGGTTGTCGGCACGAAGGAAAAAGGGAAAAACGCCTCTGCTATTCCGGAGAAGAAAGTAACATTTAATGAAGTTCAGGGAATTGATGAGTTGAAGCCGGATCTGTTCCGCCTTGTGGACTCGCTGAAGAATCCTGCAAAATATAAAAAGTTGGGTGCAAGGCCGACAAAGGGCCTGATCCTGTATGGGCCTCCCGGTACCGGTAAGACTTTGATCGCAAAAGCAATATCAGGAGAGGCCGAGGTTCCATTTTTTTCCGCTTCCGGCAGTGATTTTGTTGAAAAATATGTAGGTGTAGGCGCATCAAGAATCCGTGATTTATTTTCGAAAGCAAGAAAAGCCTCCCCTTGCATTGTGTTTATTGATGAGCTTGATGCAATCGGCGGCAACAGAGGCGAAACCAACAACAGCGAACGAGATCAGACGATTAACGCATTACTGACTGAGCTTGACGGGTTTACTGCTTCTGAGGGTATTCTAACGATCTGCGCCACCAACCGGCTGGACATCCTGGATGCGGCATTGACAAGACCGGGCCGGTTCGACTTGAAGATTGCGGTCAATCTTCCGGACAAGCAGGCACGGTATCAAATACTGAAACTTCACAGCATCGGAAAGAAGCTGGCTGAAGAAGTAAAAATAGATGCGCTTGCAAAGAAAACCAATGGGTTTTCCGGTGCGGAGCTGGAGAACCTGCTGAATGAGGGGGCTCTGATCGCTGCAACAAAGGATCAAGAGTGGATCACCAATGTAGATATTGAGGATGCTTTCTTTAAGATCATCATGAACGGTCATAAAAAGGAACGTGTTAAAAATGACGATTATGCGCGGCTGGTGGCGTATCACGAGTCTGGTCACACTCTGGCAACAAAGCTTCTGACCAATGACGGCGTTCCCGCCGTAACGATCATCCAGAGTACGTCCGGAGCCGGCGGAGTCACCTTCCGGGCGCCGGAGGATGTTCCACTAAAGAGTAAAAAATATTTGAGAAATCTGGTAAAGGTCATGTATGCCGGCCGGGCGGCGGAAGAAGTCATGCTGGAGAGCAGCGAGGATATTACAACGGGCGCTTCCGAGGATATCAAACAGGCAACGGAGATCATCAAGCAGTATATCGCCATCTTTGGAATGGGAAGCAAAGGGATGATCGATCTGACGCAGCTGACGAATCAATTCGATATGATCGAGGAAGCCTCCGGCATGGCCACCGAGCTCTACAAGGAAACACTCGAGTTTCTTACAATAAACAGAAGCCGGTTGGATCGTCTCGCTAAAGAACTGTTGGACAAAGAGACGCTGGATGAAGCAGAGATCGATGCTTTAATCCATTGAATGTCATACAGGAGCAATAAAATAGCTGCCGACAAATAGAATTGAGAATTCTTTTTACGGCAGCTATATATTGAAACATCGCTATTCGCCCACTATTTGAACCCTGACTGTTCTGTCACGCTCCCTTGTTTGATCGAACTCGGCAAAATATATGCGGCCAAACTCGCCCAAAGTCATTTCCCCATCCAACAGAGGGATTGATTCCGAACGGCCTATGATAGAAGATCGAATATGACCATCCGTATTCAGACACCATTCGTTCAACTCCTGCCGCAATTTGAAGGCTTGTTCCGTATGGTACTTACCGGGGTGCAGATACTGTCCTTCGTATTTACAGTCCGGGATAATCTTTTCAAGACAATTGACTGTATCCTGTAGAATCAGTGGGGTTCCTGTGTAGGTCGTACCTTCCGAATCCTCTTGAATTAACACACTGCAGCTGGTATGCTGTGAAAAGACCACCACAATTCCGTTTTTAATATCGGATTTCTTTACAATGGAGCCAATCTTTTCCGTGATATCTTCAAAATAGATACCGTGCTTGGTTCTTACTGATATGGTTTCATGAAATATTGCCATGCTAACTCTACCCTCCTATTTTGTGTTTGTTCTCTCTCGGTAAGCTGTACTTACTGCCTCAATCATATTTGACAGCATCTGTTTCGGATTAACAGCATGAATAACCCCGCTGGTTGATCCGGTTCCGTCGGCTCCGGCACGTATGATTTGGTAGACGTCGTTTTCATCTGTTATACCGGCGCCATGCAGGACAAGCAAATTATCATCAATGCTCCGGATTGCAGCATTGATTTTTTGAATTTCTTCACTGTCGTTTTCGCCCCGTTTACCAACGCCTATAAGCGCAGGAGACTCTGCAAGAACGATGTTGGGTCTCAAACAGGCCACGGCCATACCTTCTTCAACTGTTCCGGCACATACTAATGTCGCCAAACCTGTCAGATCAGCGCGCCTTATAGCCGCGTTCAGCAGCGAAAGTGGCATCGGCCGTTCCGCATGGTTCAGCAATACACCTTGCGCTCCTGCATATTTCAGTGATTCCGCCAGTACCGCGCCGATACCGCGCCCAATCGGGTTTGGATCCATGTGCTGGGCAAAAACCTTAATATGCTTTGTCTTTTTCGCAATCCTTTCAATATCGGTATATTGCGCTGTAAAAATGATATCGACAGAAAACTTCTCAACAAGACGGTCCGCATGAACCGCCATATCCATTGCGTCATCGCCAAAGAGATAGACTTTCGGACCCAATTCAAAAAATGGCTTTCGTATCCCAAATCCTTGATACATACCTAAATCCTCCCGATTAGCCGGTTCAGAAAGTCTGCAGCCTCAGGAATTGCCGTCTCCGGAGATCCCATCGTGCTGCATTCAAGATTGATATATCCATCATACTCTTGATTTTTTAAGGCCTTGAATCCGCTTTCCCAGTCCAGACTGCCGCATCGGGGCATCCTTCTGTTGCTGTCACCAAGATGGACATGACGAATCGAGCCTTCCATTGCCAATATGCTTTCAGAAAGATTACTTTCTTCCATCGACATGTGGAAAAAATCCGCTAAAACACCGGTTTCCTTCAGACCAACTTTGTCGACCACTCGTTTACAGTCAATGATGCTGTTCATATATGGGCTTTCATAACGGTTGATGCCTTCAATCAGCACTACCGCCTTTGTGCCGATGACCGGCTTGACAACATCGCGGTATACTGCAAGAAACCGCTCCTCCTGGTCGGAGGACATCTGCTTATATATGTCAAAAAGCGGCAACGGGTCCTGTGCTCCATAAAGGTATTCGATTTCGGTAACTGCTCCGATTTTTGCACAAATCTCCGCCGCCTGTATGTAGAGGGATTTTGTTGCCTCACTTTTGTAAGTATCTTCACTCATGAGCATACCCGCGTCGGGTGACATGAAAAGAAATTCGCAAGGTGTAATACCGGTCTTTTCTTTCAGATGGATCAATTCGTCCAGTTTTTCTTCATCCCAGCCTGCACGATCGGCAAAGACGGAGATTCCGCCATACCCCCAACCTCGTAATAAATTCGCCTTTTCTGTCAGGGTATTTCCGGGTATCATTTCGCTTGTACATGAAAGTATCATAGAAATTCCTCTCTTAATATCGATCCTTTTTCTTAAAAACAGGTGTATGCACCGTCTATGATGAAATCCGCGCCTGTCGTAAAGGAACTTGTATCGCCTGCCAGATAAACAGCAATGGACTGCAGTTCCTCAGGCCTGCCCATACGATGCAGCGGAGACAACTGATTCCATTTGTCGATAAGCGGAACCAAAGCCGGTGAATTAAGTGTCATTTCTGTGGCCATATAGCCGGGGCTGATTGTATTCACACGGACATTTCTCGTTGCCCATTCAATCGCCATAGCCTTAGACATTTGAATTACTCCAGCCTTAGATGCCGCATAAGAAGCCTCTCTTTGCGGAATGTTGACGATGTGCGCAGACATGGAAGCAGTACAGATAATCGATCCACAACTCTGCTTCAGCATAACGCGGCCCGCTGCCTGCGCGGTGAGAAACGTACCGTTTAGGTTTACCTCAATAATTTTTTTCCAGTCTTCATATGTATCATCCTCAACGGCCACTTCGTTGGAAATGCCGGCATTGCAGAAAGCGATATCAATCCGTCCAAATTCATTGAGAATCGTATCTATCATTCGATTAACCTGTTCGGGGCTTGTGATGTCGGTTTTAATTGCAATCATCTTATTGTTGTTCGCAGCGGAAATTTCCTTGCAGGTTTTCCTAGCTTCGTCGATATCGACATCAACGATTGCAATATCAGCTCCGGCTTCTGCAAGCGCCGATGAAATACACTTGCCGATTCCTCTCGCGCCACCCGTTACAAAAGCCGTCTTGCCATCCAGCCTCATTTTTTCCAAAATACCCATAATAATCCTCCAGTAAGTAAAATTGTATTTGTTACGCGCTTTGTTGCGCTTTAAGGCGAATCGCATCAAGCAACACAGCCACAAAAATAATAAGTCCATTGATCATTTGCACATAGTAGCTCGATACTCCAAGTATTTGCAGTCCGACCTGAATCACAGTCAGCAGAAGAACACCGCCCAGGACACCCTGTACTGTTCCCTGACCGCCTGTGCATGCTACGCCTCCGATAACCGAAGCCGCAATGTTGTTCATATCATAAGATATTCCAAAAGTCGAGGTAACTGCACCCGTATATGCCGACAGTAGGAATCCGGCAAGCCCTGCCAGCAAGCCCGAAAATCCAAAAGCCATAATGATGATCCGGTCCACTTTTATACCGGATACCCTCGCGGCTTCGGGATTTCCACCGACCGCATAGAGACTTCTCCCAAATGGCGTCCAGTTCCAGATTATATAAACAAGGATAAATACCAGCACAAGCATCAGCGGCAAAACCGGAAATTCCCCGATTTTTCCCTGCCCAAACCATTTATAGCTGGCCGGCAAATCCGTAATGGCACGTCCTGATGTGATTGCGAGAAAAGCGCCGAGAAGTGTCAGCTTCACTGCAAGAGTTTCGATCAGCGCAACCGCTTTTAATTTAGCGACGAGAACTCCGTTTATTAGTCCAATCGCCGTACCGACTAATATAATTAGAATGATTGCGAGGGGTACCGGGCATCCCATTTTGATTAAAATCAATCCTATTGTTGCAGAAAACGACATCACGCCTAAAAGCGAAAGATCGATTGCTCCCAGCATGATAGCAAACGACTGTGCAAATGCAAGAATGCCCAAGACTGTCGCTTGTATCACGATATTCCCTAAGATAACGGGGGAGAAAAAACGGGGATCCATCATTCCGATAACGATGGTCGTTATAACCAGAAGGATCCACACGATATTGTTCAATAATGTTATTTTCAAGTTCTTTGTTTTTTGCACGTCACGCGCCTCCAAATCCTGATTAAGTTAAGTCACAGCGTTATTTCACCGCGGCTCGTTCTTTTTACTTCATCTCTTATCCGAATAACATCCTCATGGGTCAAGCCGTCATTTTCAATATCCCGCATCAACATTCCATCCTGGAAAAATAACACTCGGTCAACAATACGAATCAGTTCATCAAAATCATTCGTGAGATATAAAACACTTGTTTTTTTCTCTACCGAAATTTTATCCACGTTGGCGATGATTTCTTCCCTGCTCTTGATGTCTATCCCGATGGTTGGTTCATCAAGGATCAGAACATTTGGCTCCGAACTGATCGTTTTAGCGACTACGACTTTTTGCTGGTTCCCCCCAGAAAGGCTGCTAAGTTTATCATAAATCGAGTTTGCTTTGATATTGAGTAAATCAAAATTAAACTTCGCTAAACTCCGCGCTTTCTTTTTGTCAACAAAGCCCATTTTTGTCTTTAACTTTGTATTCAGAAGAGGAACACTGATGTTGTCCACAATCGGCATCAGTCCGACGATTCCTTCCTTATGGCGGTCATAGGATAAATAAGCAATGCCGTCTTTCATGGCCGCGGCGGGATTTGTTGTTTTTTCCCGCACAATGCCGTTGAAGGCTATTGTTCCGGAATACATCTTCTCTAAACCAAAAATGGTTCTGCATAACTCACGGGCTCCTGAACTCGGAAAACCAACCAGACCTGTAATTTCGCCTTCATACAGCTTCACAGATACGTTGTTGAGAATCGGACCGTTCACATTTCGACACTCCAGAACCACCTTTTTTTCTTCACCTTTCGGCTGCGCGGTTCTTTGCGCGAACTCCACATCCTCTCCGGTAATCAGATGCGCCAGCTTTTCTTCATTAAAACCGTTGTCGTTCCCTCCGTCAAATGACATTCCGTCGCGAATTACCGTTACTTCATCCGACAATTCGACTACTTCCTGCAGATAATGGCTGATAAAAATGAACGCGGTTCCTTTCGCCTTCAATTCATTTACAAAGGTAAACAACTCCTGTCTTTCATCGGAAGAAAGAGCTGTGGTCGGCTCATCAAGTATAATCAGCTTTGCACCGCCGTACATGACTCTGATGATGTTGACTTTTCTTTGATCAACACCATTCAGTGATTTGACCTTTGCCCTGGTATCCACAGACAGGCCATATCGTTCCAGTTCCAATTTTGCTTCCCGGTGAAGCTTTTTCCAGTCGATAAATCCATTTTTCTTCCTCGGCCAGACACCCATAAAGATGTTCTCGCCGACCGTAAGGTTCGGTACTATACTGGCGTGCTGCGGAACGATTTTTATCCCCATTTTCTGCCGTTCAAATACGGAATAGTGGGTGATGTCTTTGCCGTCCAGTAAAACATTACCGCTGTTTTGCTTGTAAATACCTGCAATGATATTTACAACCGTCGACTTTCCGGCTCCGTTTCTGCCCAGCAGGGAATGTATCGTTCCTTTTCTGATTGTGAAGCTTACATCTTTTAATGCTTTTGTCGCACCGAAACTTTTGCTCACATTTTCAATTTTTATAAGTATTTCTTCCATGCTTCACTCATTCCTTTGGTGCGGCGGGAGGTGCAGCTCACATGAGCTGCACTTCTGCCGCAGAGTCATTCCTCAGATATGGTTTTTATTTACTGATTCTATAATGATAATTATTGTTTTGCTTTCAGCGCCTGAACGCCCCAATGACTTTCATCATTTACGTTGGAAGCGTCTATAATGTAAGGAGGAACCTTCAGTACCGGTCCCCGGTCAGAGTCACTGAACTCTGCGGTTTTCCAGTAGAATTTCTCATTCGTATAGGTTCCGCTGGTAGGAACCTGCTTCCCTTGTAAGATATACTCGGTCAACAGGTCGACAGCCATTGGGCCATAGGCATAAGCATCCTCTACAACAATACCGTCATAGAAACCGTCCATAAGTCCCTTGACCGCGTCGGGCTCTCCGTCACCGGTCACAAAGATGATGTGTTTTCCATCTCCCATAGGATACCACATTTCCGCCACTTTCAGCGCTTCTGCGCATCCGAGTCCCGGAGCGTCCGACGGACAATGAACCGCATCAATTTCTTTATTGTACTGTGCAATCACGTTTGTAAGAGCATCCTGTGATTTGGTTTGCTCCCCTTCTCCGGGAACTTGAACATAGTCGATTTCAGGGTGCTGGGCTAATACTGCATCAAAGCCCTCTTTTCTAAGCCGCCAGCATTCGGAGCTCATCGCGCCATAGACGTTAACGACTCTGCCCTTTGGTGAACCATATTTCGCAGTGAGTTGATCAACGATAAGCTGGGCTGCCATCTCTCCGCAGCCATAGTTGTCATAAGCAACCGTTGCATCTACGACAGCCGTTGATGCGGGATTGTCGACCATAACGACAGGAATTCCGGCATCTTTCGCAGCTTTTGTTGCATCGTTCAAGGCGTCGGAGTCAACTGCATTGGCAATAATTGCAGCCGGCTTTTTTGCGATAAAGTTCTGCATTTGATTATTTTGCAATGTGGAGTCATTGTTACAGTTTGCGGATTCAAATGTGTATCCTGCCTCGTTTACGGCCCGATCAACGCCCTGTTCCAAGGCAACATGGAAAAATTGATCCATGGTTTTTTGCGTGTAGACAATGAAATTCTCTCCGGAGGCTTCGCCAGTGCTGTCTGCGTCGGTCGTTTCCGCACCGCCGCAGGCGCTCAACATACTGGTCATCACCAATGCAACCAGCAGTATCAATACAAACTTTTTCATCTCTCTCTCCTTCATATTCATAAATAATTAAGATGCGGTGGAATATACATTCCGTAATAACAACGTTGTAAATTTGAAATTGGCAATAATTGATCTTTACAACGTTGTATATATTATTACAGGTTGCTGTAGGATTTGTCAATAGTATTTTTTCATATTCTGCGCATATTGCTTGTATCCTACTATTACCAACATGTTCCATTGTATATTAACATAAGAACGGGCAAGATAAAACTTAGACAAATGGTAAAAAGCAACAATATTTTGTGCAATAATAACGTTGTAAATTATTGTTTTCCTATATTTCATGCCCCTTTCGGTTGACAACGTTATTATTTAGGGTTATTATTGAAAGAAAATGAAGTTTGGATGTATGTAACATGAGTAATGAACCTTTAAAAAAAATTACAATTAAATCGATCGCAGAAGAATTGGGAATTTCATTTTCAACGGTTTCAAAATCATTGAATGATAGCCCAAGCGTAAAAAAAGAAACACGGATACTTGTGAAACAGAAGGCCAAGGAAATGGGCTATTCTCCCAACCTATTGGCCAGAGGACTGCGGACAAAATCCATTAAAACCATTGCGGTAATTTTCAATGATATCGAAAATCCTGTCCTCACCTATATATTCAAAACCATATCGGTCACAATGGCAAAGTATGGCTACACAACGCTGATATGTGACTCCCAATTTGATGTAAACACTGAAAAATCCATAGTGCTGTCTGTTGTCTCCAGAATACCGGATTTTGTAATTATTGCACCTGCGACAACAGACAATAAAAATGTGGACCTGCTGTTGAAGAACACCAAAAATGTAATTGTGTTTGATAAGGCAAACCCTCAATTGAATAGTAATTTCATTGACGTCGATTATGAATACGGCGGCTATATTTCAGCATGTGAACTATTGTCAAAAGGACATCGTAATATTCTGGTTATTACCGAGCCTGTTGATTATCCATACAGCACCTATTATTTAAAAGGCATTAAAAAAGCATATGCGGAATATGCCGTGGAGTTCAATGAAGAATATGTAAAGTTTGTTCATTCCTCGCTTGAGAGCTCTTGTGCCATTGTGCTCTCTCTATGGAATCATGAAACACACAGTTTTACGATTCCTTTCACTGCCGCCATGTGCTTCGGTGATAATTTTGCACTTGGAGCTTATAAAGCCGCTTCGCAGCTTGGACTTTCTGTTCCGGACGATATCAGCGTTGTTGGTTTTGATGATAATGATATATGTGATTTTGCCATGCCTCCTCTTACCTCGGTTCATTTGCCCCGAGAGAGAATGGCGCACACTTGCATCGATGTCCTTGAATCTCATTTGATATCAAAAAATCCATCCGATTTTTCATTTTCGCTTTCGCCCCACCTTGTCAGCCGCAAGTCGGTCAAAACAGTCTATTAAGAAATATGAGGGATCAACATGGGTATTATTGCAATCGATCTTGGGACGACAAATATCAAAGTGGCTTCTTATACAAATGCTCTGGTTTCGGTAGCTCTTGAAAGCCATAACGTCTCTTATATAAAAAAAAATGGTTTTGTTGAATTTGACGCGGAATTATTTTTTTCCGATATTATTGATCTGATCGCATCCTGCTATCGAAAATCCTCGCATACGATTGGCAATGAAAATGTGCAGATTGTTTTAACCGGACAGGCTGAATCGCTGGTTGTTGTTGACAAAGATGGGCAGCCCTTACGCAACGGGATATCATGGCTCGATATGCGATCTTCGCAGGAATGCGTAGAGTTGACCCGCGTATTCGACAAGGAGCTATGCTACAAAACCACAGGTCAGCCCGAAATCATTCCCACATGGCCTTTAACAAAGATTCTTTGGTTAAAGCGTAATGAACCGGATTGTTTTGCTGATATAGAAAAGTTCCTCCTGCTAAAGGATTATATTATTTTCCGCCTAACCGGAAAGTATGTAGGTGAATATTCGATTTATCCATTTTCGCATTATTTTGATGTTACAAAAAAAGAGTATTGGGTTGCGCCACTCGAATACTGCGGTGTAGATATATCTCAATTGCCCGATCTTATTGCGCCATGTTCTATCGTTGGCGATATTTGCGGTGAAATGCTTGTCCAAACGGGACTCCCTCAGGGCAGTATAGTCAATGCCGGAACGCTTGATCACTTCGCCGGAATGGTTGGTACAGGTAATGTTGTTGAAGGAATTATAAGTGAATCTGCCGGAACAGTTTCCTCTATTGCGACCTTTATTTCTTCTCCTTTTTCCTCAGCGTCTAAAATTCCACTCTACTGCGGCCCATTTGCTGACAGTTACATTTATTTGCCTGTATGCGAGTCGGGCGGAATCAGTCTGGAATGGTTCAAAACCAATTTCATGCGCGATACATCGTTCAACGAAATCAATCATGTATGTGCCACACGAACTATGGAAGCACGTTTAACCTTTCTCCCATATTTGACCGGTGTTAATCCTCCTGAATTTGACCACAGTGCAACCGGTGTATTTTTTGGCGCCACCATCAACCATGATCCTTACGACTTTGCATTAGCAATCATGTATGGGGTGGCCTCTCTTTTAAGAAAGAATATTGACTATTTTAAGTCATCCGGCATTCATGTTGATAAAATCATATCAACCGGCGGCGGCGCCAAGTCTGCCCTTTGGTCGCAAATTAAAGCTGATATTTGCAATTTACCCGTTGTTATTCCACAGAATCAGGAAGCACCCTGTCTCGGTTCTGCAATAATTGGAGCTGTAACTTTAGGCTATTATCCGAATTATCGTTCTGCAATCAAAGAATCCGTGCGGGTGGAAAAGATATATTACCCGAATGAGTGTCATGCACCTTTTGAAGAGAAGTATCAGACGTTTATTGATTTGTATCAATCACTATTTCCCGGTTCTTCTATATCCTGATGAAAAGCGCAGCCGTCTCATTGTTCATTTTGAGACGGCTGCTTCGCTTATTTCACTGTTGCGATGATTTCTATGGTATCAAAGTACTTTCCGTTCTCCGCCTTCATCATCTCGACATCTCTTACCGCATATGGGTCATCGCATTGCAGCCAGTCAGCCCAGGCTTGCTGGTGACACTTCATCGATTTTCCATGGGTGATCGTAATCGTTTCCTCCTTCGACCACAATGTTTTCCACCAATCCAGCGAATAGAAGTTCATATCCTCTTCCCAGAAGGGAACCAGTTCCGCAGGGACGATTCCGTCCTTCAAATCTTCCAGTAGTCCCGGCGTCGCGACAGCGATAAACCCGCCTTTTTTTACAAGCGGTGCCATATATCGGTCCACGAAGCCCTCCTTGGCGCCATAATACGTATAGGAGTCAATGCAGACAATCGCATCAAAAAAACCGTCCGCATAGGGAAGATCATGCACATCTGCATGGATCGGAACGATCCTGTCATCCAAGCCTAACTCCCGAAACCGATTGAAGTTTTCCGTGGCGGTGATCCATAAGTCTGTCGCATAGACCCGGACTCCGAATTCTTCGGCAAGAAATATGGATGTGAGCCCTTTTCCGCACCCTAAATCCAGCACTTTTGCATTGGGAGGCAAACTGAAATCTTTACTGAGCTCCTCCAAAATTCGGACACTATTTGGGCCCATCATATTTTCTTTTAAAAAGTTAAAATCATTGATTTTTTTCATTGTTCTATTTCCTTTCATTTCTTTTTTCGCAGCTTTCGCTGCAATGGCAAAACGTTACGTTTTATGCCTTACAAAATATTTCCTGCGTAATAAAAATAGGCATGCTTTTACCTCATGCCTATTGAATGCGTTATTTCATATTAAAATGCGGCTGTTATAATTTAGGCCTTGCACCGGAATAGTTGGAATTTTAAATTTCAACTATTCAGTCGGCATAAATTACGGCGTCTGAATGTAAAAAGCTCTAATTTGAGAGACTTTTTACATTCAGTGCGGGTTGTACCCGCACTGAATAACTGGGTTCCAGTTATTCAGTAAGCCCTATTTTAACAGCTATTTGAATGCATCTTTTCTGCGTATTCTGTAAGGCATTTTCGTTCTCAATTTGCGGTGCAAATCGGGTGAACCAGTGCAGGTACAGTAACAAACCGCGTTCCGCTGCTTTGGCAGTCGAAATCGGGCGAGTTGCAGATTGTACCTATTCCATTGAATGCTCTTTACAGAACTATAGCCAAAAAGACACCTCCTTGTTTCCTAAAGATGATTTGATTATAATGCAATCGAAAAAGTCTGTCAAATTATATATACAGTCATATGGGCTCTCAAATCGATTGACTTATTTTATTAATTATTTTATGATATGCAACATTTTTATGAAGAATCTCGTCCAATATATGGTAATCTGTTTTTAGTATATTGAATAGAAAGCAGATACTTGAAAGGGGAAAGTTATGGGGAGGAAATTTGACAGGAGTATATTGAGCTGTTTGCTGACTTTCATTCTGATTTTGTCGGTTGTTGGATTGTCCGGTTGTAATAATACCGCAAAAGAGCAGGAAAAAAACTCGGATCCGATTATGAATCTACTGAATCAAGCGTATTTTTTCAAAGGTGCTCCCAAAGAATTGTATTTTGGAAAAGCATCATCGGAGTCCTTTTCCGATCAAGGGGTAACGATAAAATACCTCTCATCATTCCATGACGGGGAAGCCACTTACATATTCTTTACTTTGACCGATACGGACGCCGATCTGTTCAGCAAAGGAAGCAACGGATTCGATCTTTCAGTGGATAAGTATGATTTCCTCGAAAAAACGGGATACAACGACAGCCGGCAATATGATCTGATTTCCTACGATGAAAAAACACGGACTGCTACTTTATGCGTCGAATATATCGGGCCCCTTCAAACCGATGATCTCTCCTTTCATGTCTATTCCATAACCGGAAATCAGAAAATAATCAATGTCGATCTTGAAGATATCGCTCTATATGAAATGCTGAGTAAAACAGCCGGAACATTTGAACCGGAGAACGAATTTATAGGCGGCGGTACTTCCTTCGGCATTATCGATGAGCAAACCGGCGAATCCCAAACGGTCCAAATGCCGGAATTCGATGAAGGAAATGGCCCTTCGGTTTATCGTTTAAAAAAGGATGTACTTTCCATCCCGGTGGAGGACACGGAGGGAAATCATGTGGCTGACATTACGAATATCGGATGGAGAAACGGGTGGCTGCATGTCCAGGTAAACCCTGAAAACAGCATCAAATGGGAAGCGCAATTTAACTTGAAAAATAGTCAAACGGGAGACCTTATCTATTCTCCGTTCAATCTTAGCTTCGGCACCGCTCAAGATGGAGAAGAACTCAATGATTATTTTGAATATGTGTTTTATGTGGGCGATATGACGAAAGCAAATCTTGACTGCAGCATCGCTTTCATAAATTCTGTTTATCGCGCGGCTAGTTTAAGCGGGGATTGGGAAATCAAGCTTTCCATTCCGGATTCCCTGTTGAAGAGACTGAAAGCAGATCAAGCGATACCGGTGGAGGATCAGGAGCTTATGATCCAAAGAGCGGTTGTCTCTCCGGTCAATATAACCCTCTTTGCTTCCCGAAAGAATGTGGAGGAAGAGCACATCGACTGGTTTT
Source organism: uncultured Oscillospiraceae bacterium (assembly GCA_964612345.1). GTDB lineage: Bacteria > Bacillota > Clostridia > Peptostreptococcales > Anaerovoracaceae > Anoxybacterium. Next base: position 92,672 of record CAZTEH010000002.1, read on the forward strand.
ACGGAATAAGATCGGATGATTTGACCCTTAAAATCATCTATCAGGATGGGAAAACCACAACGGTCCCGAAAGAGTCCGGCAGTTTGAACGGAAACCAAAAAGGCGCCATGTTCCGATTCTCCTATACCGCCGAAAACTTCGAAGATATCACCGGTTTGGAAGTAAACGGCGTTCTTTTCCCGGTGGAGGAACGATAGATGAAACGATTGATCTGTTTCGCGACAGAGGTCCTGATCGTGGAGGGGGATTCCCCCATTACGGTTGACCGCGAGCATCTGACCTTCGACTTTTCTGAAGTTTACGATGATGGGGATTTTCATTCTCCCGTGGGCAAGGTTTTGGCAGAATATCAGATGACAAACCCTACGGATGAAACGCTTTCTGTTCAAATGGCGTTTCCTTTCGTTTCAAACCTTTCCAATCTCTCCGTAAGCGACATCACAGTCCGTGCAAACGGCACGGCGGTTCCCTATGAAATTTATGCGGATCCCAAGGAGATAAATGCTTCCGGTGACTCGAGCAAAGGCTTTCTTTATAACTACGGCACCATCGGAGATATCTCAAATCAGGAATGGACTTTGCCCGGATTCGACCTGGATTCAAATGCAAAACTTTACCGTTACGCTATTTCCGGCAACGCGGAAGAACGCTTGGATTTTGAAATAAGTTTTGATGTGGACCACAATCAGACCCTCTTGATGGGAAATGGCTTTGACGGAGCAAGCTATTCAGAGGAAGACAGCGAAAAACTCAGTTCCAGAATCAGAGAAAAGACTGAGTCGGAGA
>CAZTEH010000002.1:93557-104853 GCA_964612345.1 uncultured Oscillospiraceae bacterium
CGGAGAGAAACCGTTTCACCGACTTACAGCTACACCTATCTGCTGAGTCCTGCTGAAAACTGGGCGGATTTCGGCAGTCTCGACATCGAAGTCATCACTCCTCCGGAAGCCCCGTACATTATTGAAAGCAGTCTCACCCTGGCAAAGGACGGCGAAAACCGTTACCGTGCCGGGTTTGACGGATTGCCAAAGGATGAGCTGTTCTTTACCCTTTATGAAAATAAAAAAATCTCCTTTATCAATAAAGCGGAAAGGACAGTAAGCCAAGCCAGTTATTTGCTTTTCTTTCTCTGGCCTGCATTCCTCATTGTTCTGATCGCTCTCATGGCACCTGCTATGAGATCAATTATCCGCAGGATGCGCGGCCTCTAAATTATTTTTTAGCTTGAAAAAGCTCATCGACAGCTTTAAGGAGGAATCAATATGGAACATCGGAAAATGTGGATCGCGGTTATCCTATTGCTTATTCTCATCTTCTTCGGCATCAGCCTGCTTTCCGATCGGGAAAACAAATCGGTCGATGCTCCGCCGGGTGAACCGGAATATTCGGAGATGATTTCTATGGCCTCCACTTGGGCAGAAGCGCTGAAAACAAGGGATGGCGAACCCCGATTTGAAATCATGTCCGAAAAGCTGCAGAAAGAATTTATCGAAGGCCAAAAGCAGCGAAGCGATCCATGGAACTTTAATATCGGCGTCTCCAGCCCATGGGTGACCGATTATGAAATCACGGTTCATCAAGATTCGGTGGAAATTCTTTATCACATGACAGACAGTACCCAAGAGAAATACGACAAGAGGGAAATCATCTACTTCGGAAAAGAAAACGGAAAGACTGTGGTAATCGATGCCGAGGAGCTGCTCAGTGATTGGGAACGTTTTAATTACTACGCACCGACAGCGGAAGAAGCAATGCAGGCATATACCAAAGCGCTCCTGACAAGCGATTATTCCACAATGCTTTCTCTGACTCCTTCGATGGAGCTTGAGGGAAGCGGCCAGCAGATCTGGAATACAGTAACGATAAGTGACGTGAAGGTGGTCAATATGGATGTGCGGGACCAAAAGGCCTGCTATGAACTGGAATTGACCATTGAAGACGGCGGCGGCTCCGCATTTGAGAAAGGAATTTTCCCGCGCTGGCTGTGGCTTGTCAAGGGAGAGCAGGGCTGGTATGCCGAAGGATTGATGACCGGCGGAGCCCCGGACAGCGACTGGTGGAACGATGACGCCATTGGAGGAACGGAGATCGACATCTTCGAATTCGAGGAGCTGCTCTATCTGTCTCCTCTTAGTTCTTCGACCTTCGATTATGCGGAAAACAAGATGAAAGGTACGAAATACATCATCAGCAATGAACTGTTCGAGATCGATTATCCCGATGAGGATGATTATAAAATACGGAATCCAAAATATACCGAAGAAAAAATGACCGACGATATGATCCGGGCATTTGAGAAATCTACCATGACACGCGTATCGATTTCCGAATACAAGGAAAAATACCGCTATACTATTTATACCGAAGAAAATATTAAAACCAATTTCTATTTGTACGCCTTGGACGGCCAATTGTGGCTGTCATCTTATGCGGACAATACGGCGGACAAATCGGAAATCACCATGTATATCTGGAAGCTGAAATAAATTCGAGGGGAAACGATGAAAAATGTTTTAAGAGCTATATTAACCGTGGCCATACTGCTTTGCTTCACGGCTTGCGGCGGCACTGATCGTAATGATCCCACGGATGCCGTTCAGGGGAATGACTCCTTCCAAGAAAAGCCTTTGTCCTATGAACAGCTTGCACGGAATATCATGGAAACCATGACGACAGAAGAGAAAGTCGGACAGATATTTTTTGTCCGCTGCAGGAAGGATACCGCGCTTGCCGATCTCGAAAAATTTTCTCTTGGCGGATATATTCTGTTCGCCGGTGATATCAAGGGTAATACGAAGGAAAGCTTAAAAAACACGATCCAAAACTATCAGGACGCTTCTAAAATCGGGCTGCTGATTGGAGTCGATGAAGAAGGCGGAGATATCGTCCGCATCAGCAAATATCCGGAATTCCGGGCGGTGCCGTTTCATTCCCCTCAGTCCCTGTATGCGGAGGGCGGTTTCGAGCTGATTGCCAATGATACGAAGGAAAAAGCGGAACTGCTGAAGAGCCTCGGCTTTAACGTGAACCTGGCGCCGGTTTGTGATGTTTCAACGGACCCTGCGGATTACATTTACCCCAGAACCTTCGGGAAAGGTGCGGAAGAAACCTCCGAGTATGTCAAGACGGTTGTGCAAACCATGAATTCCAACGGAATCGGATGCACCTTGAAGCACTTTCCAGGTTATGGAAACAACGTGGACACCCATAAGGAGATCGCCATCGACAACAGAAGTTATGCAACATTTACAAGCTCTGATTTCATCCCGTTTCTTACCGGCATCGAAGCCGGAGCCGGCAGCATTCTGGTTTCCCACAACATCGTTAAATGCATGGACGAAAATCTTCCGGCCTCTCTATCTCCGGCAGTCCATAAAATACTCAGAGAAGATCTGAGCTTTGACGGGGTCATCATGACCGACGACTTAAAAATGGATGCAATCAAGGAATATATCGGGGATGAAGTGTCAGCGGTACTGGCCATCAAGGCAGGAAACGATCTCATCGTCGCATCCGACTTTGAAATACAGATCCCCTCCGTTCTGAATGCCGTTGAAAGTGGAGCCATTACACAAGAACGCATCGACGAGTCTGTATTAAAAATTCTTGAATGGAAGCTCCGTTTAGGTATTATCTCATAGATATTTGCTTATACTAAAATATAAATATTTGTTATTGAGATAAAGGAGCGTTTTGTTATGTGGAAAGAAGATTTGTTTCAAAAAAAAGCCTGGCTGGAAAGCTATAACAATAAAATTAATCAGCAATTAGATGAATTCTATTCAACAATTCCCGAAACGGGTTTGACGGATCGTGAGCAGTATTTATATGATATGGCCCAAAATCAGTTTAAAATGCTGTATGAACTCGTTGGCGGTTCCAAAGAGATCATCGACGCTGAGCTTATGAACATACAGGATGCCGTCGAAACCAAAAAAAATGCAGATACACAAATGTAAGGCTGAAAACAATGACATAAGCCATGGTCTTCAGCCTTAGTTTAGGCCGGTACAATATTTTGTTAAGAAATATTTTTTACTTTTAAATGAAATATTGCTGCAACTCGTTCTTCTTCCGTAATTGATTTTCTGAATCCACTGGTTCCAAAATAAAAACCTAAGCCCAAAGCGATCCATACGATGAAGATGGTGATTGCCAGGTTGCCCATAAAGCTTGGTAAAATCGGAACAAACGATAATACAATCACTGCACCGGAGATAATAGCCGCTACCCACATGCTCACTAATCCACCTGGAGCTTTGTATGGCCGGATCATATCCGGGGCACTTGAACGGAGTTTAATTGCAGATGCTGATGTGACAAACCAACCGATAACAAAGGCGGTTGCCCCGATGATCGTTAATGGGTCAATGACTCCCATTCCTACAAACGGACCAATCAAGCAAGCGACTGCGCAAAACATATTTGCACCTTTTGGTGTGCCATATTTTGTATGTACTGTAGTAAAAAACTGAGGCAATAATCTCGCACGACCCATGCCCACGAGCAAGCGAGCCGATGCAATATACAGTCCATTCCAAGTTGTCAGTAGTCCAGCTAAGGCTCCAACCAGCGAAACCCAATACAGCGCTGCACCTAAGCCACCCGGATATAGATGTAGGAATAACAGGGACGTTGCCGGCCTTTGGAACCCATAGAATTCTTGCCAAGGCATTGCCATCCCAGTCGAGATGATGACTAAGCAATAGAAGCTTCCCGCCGCTAGGATTGAACCTATCAGCACTTTCCCGATATTGTTCATGTTAATTTTTGCGTCGCCTTCTTCCGCCGCTTGTGGAATCGTATCAAAACCAGCAAGGAAGAAAGGAGCTACCACCATCATGGCGATAAGACCAGTAAAGAAAGATGTATGGGTGCCTTTTCCAACATTCTCATAAATTGGTTGTAAATTCGCTGGATCTGCTTTTAGAAAAGCGAAAATAATAACTAAGAGCCCAGTAATGGCTAATAATGCGGTCAAATAAGTCTGTACTCGTCCGGCAACCTTCGCGCCAACCCAATTTATTGCAATAAGCCCAAATGACAGGATGACCCCCACAACGATTCCTTGAGAATAAATCCCTACTCCAGCAATTGTATATAAGGGTTCTCCAGATTTTAATGCCGGAAAAATAAGAGCCAACACATCATTGATGTAGATTGCTTCCCAAGGCAAAACCGTTACATAGGCTAGTGCCACGAACCAGCCTCCCAGAAAAGAGGGAAATGTGCCAAATGCCTTGTAAGAAAATGCCACGACTCCTCCGGCAACCGGCATTGCTGTCGTGAGCTCTGCATAGCAAAATCCAATAGGAATCATTAATAGCGTGCCAATAGCAAATGCCAGAAAGGTGGGGATAGGGCCTCCGCCAGATCCAAACCAACCATTTACAGCAACGGACCAGCCAACGCCAACCATCGAACCAAATCCTAGCATAAAAAAGTCAATCAGGCTCAAGCCTTTTTTCTTTTCATTCATTTTGAATCCTCCTTTTTTTATTTTATAGGCCTAATATTCTTCTGGCATCAGCAGGAGATGCAATTTCTCTTTTGAGAATATTGGCCAATTTAACAACTTTTTCTACTAGCTCTCCATTATTTTTCGCAAGTACTCCCTTTTCTAAATATAAGTTATCTTCAAACCCCACTCGAACATTTCCCCCCATTACAATGGATACTGCTGCTAAATCAAATTCGCTTCTACCAATTCCCGTTCCGCACCAAGTAGCGCCCTTTGGAAGAGAATCTACCATATATACGAGATCTCTCGGGGTTGCAGCCATAGCACCATTTACTCCCAGTACAATATTGAAATGAAGCGGATCATTCAATAGCCCTTTCTTTGCAAGCTTAAGTGCATTATCGATCATTCCTTTTTCAAAGACTTCAAGCTCAGGCTTAACCCCCATTTCCTGCATTCTTTTCGCAAATGCAATATTCATATTTTCAGTATTAACAAATATATCATCTCCCCCAAAATTACAAGTTCCGCAATCAAGTGTTGCAATCTCTGGTTTTAATTCAATGGGCTGTAGTCTCTCTTCCGCTGTCATTCCAACAGCCCCTCCTGTACTAGGTAAAATAATGACGTCCGGGCATACTTTTTTAATTGCATTAAAAGCTTCATCAAATCTGCTTTTATCCTGGGTTGGAGTCCCATCATCCCACCTTACATGAAGGTGAATTACGGAGGCTCCCGCATCATAAGCCGCCTTTGCTTCTCGTGCAATCTCTTCAATGGTGTACGGTACTGCAGGATTCATTTCTTTTGTTACTTCAGCACCTGATATAGCAGCTGTAATAATTAGTTTTTCCATTAGACTTCCCCCCTCTTAATCTTTTTTTCTCTGGCTTTTTAATGGCGTTACACAGGTTCCCTCTGCAATGCACACCACAATAGGTTCATCCAGATAATCACATGCCGATTCGCTGATATCGGTCCTTGGCGCTACCACTTTTTTGGCTTCAAACCTCATTTTTCTGGAAGTATTTCCTATCTCGGTAATTTCTCCATAGGCCTCAATATAATCTCCCGCATAAACAGGCGCCTTAAACTCTACCATATTGTAAGCTTTAAAAAGTCCCTCGTCACCATCTAGTTTAATTAATAATTCTGTGGCCACATCTCCAAAGAGCTGAATCATTCGCGCTCCGTCAACTAGATTCCCGCCATAATGTGCATCATGTGATGACATCCTCAATCGAATTGTAGAAGTTATTTTTTTCATTTCACCCTCCCTATAATTTTTGTACTAAGCGATATTAATCCTTTACTTTTAAATATTCCTTTCCTCTTTAACCGCTCTAAAAAAGCTGGTTATGTAATATGCCATAATACCAAAATACGGCACCGAGAAATAAGTGGAGATTTCAGGAACTACAGTGTGATCGCTGATATAGATAATTATGCCTATCGAAGCAAGTGAGTTTAGTGTGATAGCAATAAATCGCGGCAATCTAAAATTTGCATAAGCTTCACTTTGATTACCTAACTTTTTTTTAAGCTTGCTATCAAAGAAAAAAATGATCCCGCAAGTAGATAACCACAAAAATAACGGCAGTATGACATAGGCCTCATTCAATATTTTTTTCACTTCCTTTCTAATCTTCTTAAAGAAAATTAATGTCTATCTTCAATTTAATTGCTATACTTTTTTAAAAAATATTGTTTTACTTTTGCATTATTTCTAACAATACAAAATGCAATCTCCGCATGATTTGGATAGTATCCATTTCCTATTATCATTTTTGTATATCTTTTAATTCCTTCAGCACCTAGAGAAGCCTTTACAAAGTTTGTACTCATACTAAAAAAATAAATTAACCCCTCATTTTTTGTGGTAAGTACCGTCGTTAATTCGGTATCCGGAACATTTACCGTATTCACCGTAAAATCCGCAAGTTCCCCATTCATTACCTTATTATACTTTTCAAAAGCCTCAACTGGATTTTGGGCGTTCACTTGAATGATATAGTCTGCAATTCCCAATTTCTCAATTCTTTTACACTGCTCCGCTGAGTATTCAATACAAATCACTTTACCCGCAGGGGCAACTCTTGTCTTTGCCTCAGCTAGGCATAATATTCCCGCTTTTCCGGCACCAATGACAACCACGGTATCTCCTGTTTTAACATTGGCCGCTACTTGTGCAGGTGCCCCTGCTACATCCATTAATGCCAAAGAAATATTTTCATCCAAATCAGACGGTAACTTGGCGTAGATTCCACTTTCAAACAATATTGCGTCGGCTTTAACAAATACCTGCTCCGTTTCAAGATTGATATCCTCTATCGAATAAATTTTTAAAGGTGTTAAGGATAATGAAACTAGCGTTGCAATTTTATCCCCCACTTTCGCTTCCGTATGATCTATCAAATCCGATCCAATTTCTTTGATTGTTCCAATCAAGATGCCCCCCGATTTCGTTACAGGGCACTGAAATTTTCCGGCATTATCGACAATGCGATTAATCTCTTCCTTCATTTTTTCTATATCACTATTACAATCTTCTCTGATTCTTGAGAACGCTGTTGCTGTTGGTTGTAAGGCAATCACCTCAATGAGTATTTCATTGGTAAAAATTTCAGGGTTATTATCTAACCTTTCTGCTGCTTGAGGCATTAATCCTATTGGAGAAATAACCCGATGGCATCCATAGATCTCTCCTTTATCTTTCATTTTGTCCTCCTTATAAGTTTTAATATGGCTACGTATACTTATAGCATAAAACATGCCAACCTGATCAAACAAAGAAAGCACCTTATCTTCTGTTGAAAAAAGGTGCTATTCTTTATTTATTCAAAAACTATTTGTACTTATATCGATTCATCTTTGACTCTAGAATCGAAATCGACTCTACTTGTGATTCAAATTTATTTAATTATTATTTAAAATTAGCTTACATTGGATTCATATTGACTCAATCAATACCAAATTTACTTAGTCTTCTTACAACACCAGACTGTGTCAATCCCATAGCCGTAGCCATTTTCCTGGTTGTCTTGTACTTTTCTTTATATTGTTTCAGTAAATCAATTTCCATTTTCTCCATCAAGTCACAAAACGAATGTTTATCACTCAGGCCAACATTTTCTTCCCGCAACTCACTAATATGATCATTACTGCGATCAAAGCAGATGATCTTGCGTGTATCTTCCATTTTTACAACATCACCTTCTGTCGCAATCAGCAATCTCTGTACATAATTTTGTAATTCTCTTATATTACCTGGCCAATCATATTCCATAAGGTATTTGATTACTGCCCAATCAATACTTTTGGATATATCGAATTTTAAGTTATACTCTCTCTGAAATAGCCTGACTAATGGTACAATATCCTGTCGTCTTTCACGAAGCGGGGGAATAAATATGGGAAATACATTTAATCTATAAAATAAATCTTCTCTAAATTGTCCGCTTTTTACCATGCCTGCAATGTCTTTATTTGTTGCAACAATTATTCTTGCATCTGTTTTGATTGGTGAAGTTCCTCCTATTCTGTAAAATTCATTTTCTTGCAGTACTCGCAACAATTTTGACTGTAATGACACAGGCAATTCTCCGATTTCATCAAGAAACAAGATTCCACCCTGAGCCATCTCCCAAAGTCCTTTTTTCCCTTTTGGAAACGCTCCTGTAAAAGAACCGCTTTCATAACCAAAAAGTTCTGATTCTAATAGATTTTCAGGAATAGACGCGCAATTTATTTTAACAAAGGGAAAGTTATTTCTTTTACTATTATTAAATATGAATTGAGCAACAATCTCTTTTCCCGTACCGGATTCTCCTGAAATCATAACGGTGCAATCATATTTTGCCACCTTGATTGCATTTCTAAGAACCTCGCGCATTGCCTTACTTTCAAAAACATAACTTAAGTTGTTGTCCTCCGACAATTTATCTAAGCTAGCCTCAATGGATTCTCTATCAGTATCTTTATATGTATTTAGAAATGCAAATCCTTTATTATGCCCTTCCTCAATAAGATCTTTTAACGCACCGTATTTTCTCAAAAGGTATAAGGTGATTTCCGCATGCCCTTCCACATAACCCTTATAAGGGATGATGGAAACATCTTTACCAATCGACTCCGCAGTAAGGCTTGCTACCTTGCAGTCACTTCTCAAGCTGGCAAAATAAACAATCCCTTTATTCTTAACAAGCAGCAAAGTCGTCATTTCTGTATAAGCTTCTTCCGAGCAATTAATGACTACATCAAATAACTTATTCTCTTCGAAATATTGATTATAAAAGTTCAAGGTATTGCCAACACGGCAACACAAAATCTCATCAAAAACCCCGCATTCCGCTAGTCTATCTTTTCCTTTTTCAGAACTAATAACTCCCACAATTTTTCCATTTTTTCCGATTTTTTCGCGCGCTGCAAAGGCACACAGCAATCCCATTTTCCCCCACGCACCCAAAATAATAATATTGTCTCCCTGATTCACAATCTTCATTGTTTCAGCAGGTGCGCCAGCCTCATCCCATGCACTAATGACTACTCTCAGCGGCAAATCATTTGGTTTACGCGCTATCAATGAGGATTGGAACATAATTGCTTGGCCTATTATCGTGACTTGTGCAAACCCTATATCAATTCTTAATATTTTCTCGATTCTTAAAGGTGTAGTTGATAGGGACACAAGTGAAATAATTTCATCTCCTACATTTAGGTCCTGATCATTTCGGTATGATTTTCCTATCTTGTTAATTCTCCCATAAAGCATTCCGCCAGTGCCGGTTACCGGGTTATGTAACTTACCTCTGCTATTGACAATTTCTATAATTCGATTGGCAATTTTCTCTTTATCTCCCCTCGTCTCTTCAAGAATCTGTGTAAAGCTCACAAAATTAATGTTTAATATTTCAACATCAATTAATAATTCGTTTTCATATGGCTCCATATTGTTATCAAGTTTCCATGCTGTTTGCAGAAAAGAATTCTGAGGTTCTAGCGCACGATAGAATCCGTATTTATCAAATTTTTGCATAGCATCAATCTCCCTCATAATAGTTCAACCACTAGATAAGCCGAACAAATTTATAACTGACAGTGTAACATATGATTGACAAGCCTATATTATACGGTTCGTTTTAGAGAAACAAGCCTTTCATATTCAGACAAGAAGGCTTCCTCGACAGCAAGAAAATCCCTCTGCTCGAGATCCGGTATGCTGACGATTTCAGGCCGCTCTTCAAATATCTCTTCCTTTATCAGCTCCAGCAGTTCGTAATACAGCAGGGTATCGTCAATTTCCTTCACCAAGGAATGCTCTTCTTCTTTTAAATGGACCAGGTTGAATTTTTCAAAAATCTGATTCTGCAATACTTCCTCAAACTCCAGATATTGAGGGAGGCTCCGCTTGATGGGTCTTGTTATATCAGAGAGATACGCCTCACTGGCATCATGGAGCAGGCAGGCCAATTGAACCTCCTCAGACAGGCCTCTTGCTTTCGCTTCCCTTGAACAGTTCAGGCAATGCTGGGCAACGCTGTAGAAATGCCTGATATGGCCGTTTGCTCTGCACATGAGTGACAGGGCATGGGCAATATCGATCATATCAATTTCCTCTGCTTTCGCCTGCAAGGGAGAAAATTTCTGCTTTGAAAATGTAATGATAAAATCTTTGTTCATGCGGTAAACCTGCTTTCCATTACATTTTATTCCAAACGATTCATCAATACAATCTATTATTCAACAGGTTATCTTATTATGCTGGCATCTCGGCCCTTTGGCGTTTGGTGCAGAATGTTTTTCTCGATATACATATGAAGAAATATCTCTCCGATCCCTATGACCACCGCGGCAGACAGTGCACTCAACAGTGAAATACTTCGTACCGGCCAAACGTAGTTGGAAAGATAGATGATGAGCCAGCACAATCCCGCATCCGCTACTGCTGCAATGGTATTGTTGAATACGGATAAGATTAGTAAATCCCCGATGAAATAAGTGACCACCGTTATGGTAAGGGAAACGAGTAAAATTTCCCTTATGCTTAAATTTGTAAAAATGCCGAGAATGAGTTCCGAAACTACTGCAATTATTACAAATTTGATAACCAAGGCTGTCATATGCTTCATGGCAATATTCTCCTTTCCTTATAAAATAAAGAACCGTCCTACACACTTTCCTTATTTTTCAATTAGGGTATCCTTGGAAAGACAAAATATACGCAAATCAAATATGGTTATCATTTTTTTAGTATAATTTTTTAAGTTATGCAAATACTACCAACAGGAGGTGATCTGGTGGATAAAAACAGAAACAATGAGCAGGATAACAACGAGCAGAACATAAGAAACAATCAGAATGCCCGGAATGCGCAAAACAACAACGATAAGAACGTACGAAATACTCAGAACAATGACCAAAACTTAAGAAACGGAAGATAACTTCAAAACAATTGACCAACAGGAACAGGAGCGGTTTTTTCAAACTGCTCTTTGTTTTCTTATCCCTTTCATTTACTTTCAAAAGAATAAGTGGTAGAATGTATGTTGATTTTCATGGTGAAATTAGTCATCATAATCATATGCTTATTAGAAAAAGGATTATTTTAAATGCACATCACACAACGAAAGAAAAACCCGCTGAAAACAATTTCGCCGACCAGAATCATTGTTTCC
>CAZTEH010000003.1:0-38235 GCA_964612345.1 uncultured Oscillospiraceae bacterium
TATCGCAGCTTTGAAAATGCTGAATTGATCAAAACAGTCATGAAGGACTTTTCGGACAAGGAAAAGAATATCTTCAGACGTAGGTTCTTCGAGAACGAAACCCAGCAGGATATTGCGGAAGAAATGGGCGTTTCCCAGATGACGATCTCCAGACTGGAAAAGAAAATCAGAGAGAAGTTTAAAACCGCAGTAAAAATGTGATAATATAAGAACCGGACAGAATGATTGACGATGAAAATCTACAAATTAAAACTTGTGATTTTCCAGCCTAAATTCTGTCAGCGGTTCTAAAGAACCGGACAGAATGTTAAGAGGGAGAATTTCAATGAAGCGAGTTTTTTCAGGAGTACAGCCAACAGGAAATATTCATATCGGCAATTATTTGGGAGCGTTAAAGCAGTTTGTTGAACTGCAGGAGGATCACGACTGCGTCTATTGTATCGTCGACCTTCACTCCATCACCTTGCCGCAGGATCCGAAAGTACTCAGAGAAAACATTCTTGACGTGGCGGCCCTTTATATGGCGGTTGGTCTGGATCCAAAGAATTCGATCATCTTTGTTCAGTCCATGGTGCCGGGCCATGCGGAACTGGCATGGATCCTCATGTGCAACTCCTATACCGGCGAGCTTTCCAGAATGACGCAGTTCAAGCAGAAGAGCAGGGACAGCGAATCGGCTCCTACGGGTCTGTTTACCTATCCGATCCTCATGGCGGCAGACATACTGCTCTATGATACGGACGTAGTACCGGTAGGAAATGACCAGAAGCAGCATATTGAAATCACCAGAGACCTTGCGGAAAGAGTGAACAATAAATACGGAAAGACCTTTGTCGTTCCCGACGGGAGATTTATAAAGGAAGGGGCAAGAATCATGTCCCTGGATGACCCTACCGCAAAGATGAGTAAAAGCGCGGAAAACATCCACAGCAGAATTTCCCTTCTGGATGATGCAAATAAAATAAAAAAATCAATCATGAGAGCCACGACGGATTCCGAAGGAAGCGTTCGCTTCGATATGGAAAACAAACCGGGCATCAGCAATCTGCTGAATATCTACAGCGCATTTTCAGGCATGGGTGTTTCGGATATCGAGAAAAAGTACGCTGGCTGCGGTTACGGGGAGTTCAAAAAAGACCTGGTGGAGGTTACTGTGGAAGCGATCATGCCGATTCATCAGCGATATGAGGAAATCCGCAAGTCCCAGGAATTAGTTGACATTCTGAAGGATGGTGCAGAAAAAGCAAATACCATCTCAGAAAGAACCTTAAACCGAGTGAAAGAAAAATTTGGACTCGGGCTCTAACGAAAATGGCATCTGCTCTTCAAAAAAATATATAAGAGTAGGTGGTTAGCAAAATATTAAGTGTTGCCTTTGATTTTCAAGGCAACTTTTTTAGTTCATCGAATTATACTTTGCCCTGTCAGATACTTGTCTACCGCCTTTGCAGCCAGTTTACCTTCCTGGATCGCCCATACGACCAGACTCTGCCCCCGGCGCATATCTCCGGCGACAAATACCTTATCCAGATTTGTCTCAAACTGCTCATACTCAGCTTTTACGTTGCTCCTGGCATCTCGCTCCAGCTTCAGCTCTGCTGGAATGGTATCCTCCGGCCCCAGGAAGCCCATGGCGAGCAGAATCAAATCTGCCTTCCAGACTCTTTCGCTTCCCCTGATCTCTTTTGGAACAAGTCTTCCCTCGGAATTTTTATCCCAGATAACGTCGACAGTCCGGATTTCCTTCACTTCGCCCTTTGCATTTCCTACGATTGACTTTGTGGATAGGCTATAATTCCTCGGATCTTTGCCGTATAGAGCAATCGCTTCTTCCTGTCCATAGTCGACCTTGACCTTGACAGGCCATTCGGGCCACGGATTTTTCGCTTCCTGCCTGTGCTCCGGCGGCTTCGGCAAAATCTCGAATTGAAGAACACTTTTACATCCATGTCGGATTGAGGTGCCGACACAATCCGTACCGGTATCCCCTCCGCCAATGACGATGACATCCTTGCCCTTTGCGTTGATATATTGTTTGTCCTGAAGTCCTGAATCCATCAGACTCTTGGTATTTGTTTTCAGAAAGTCAACTGCGAAGTAAATTCCTTTCAGATCCTTGCCGTCAACATCAATGCCTCTGGCCTTGGTTGCTCCGGAGCATAACACCACCGCATCATATTCATCGATCAGTTTCTGGGTTTTCAGATCCTTGCCGACTTCCGTATTGAGGACAAACGCAATTCCCGACTCCTTCATCAGGGCAAGTCTTCTTTCCACCACGTTCTTTTGCAGTTTCATGTTCGGAATTCCATACATCAGAAGACCGCCTGCCCGGTCACTTCTTTCATAAACAGTGACCTGATGTCCTACTGTATTCAGATAGTATGCGGTTGACAAACCCGAAGGGCCGGAGCCTACTACTGCAATTTTTTTGCCGGTCGGTTTTACTTTCTTTGCTTTTACCCAGCCTTCAATATACGCCCTTTCAATGATTGCATACTCGATGCTGTTTACCGCCACCGGGTCCATGATGTGCCCTTCCGTGCAGGAGCCTTCGCAAGGCGCAGGGCAGACTCTTGCAGTAAATTCCGGGAACGGATTTGTCCGGATCAGTCGTTCAAATGCCTCTTCCCATTGTCCCCGGTAAACCAGTTCATTCCATTCAGGGATGAGATTATGCACCGGACACCCTGCCGCCATACCATTCAAAAGGATTCCTCCATGGCAGAACGGCACTCCACAGTTCATACAGCGTGCTCCCTGTATTTTAAGTTCTTCCGTTTCCTGCGGAATCTTCAATTCATCCCAGTCTCTGATCCGTTCATTGACCGGTCTTTTCGCTGAATCAGCTCTTTTATATTCTAAAAATCCTGTTGCTTTTCCCATTTTCGTACACCCTCCCCCTAATTACCGGCTACCCGGGATACCTCTTTGTGATTCTTTTCGAATGCCATCATGAGAGCTTCTTCTCCGCTTAATCCGGATTTGTAAGCCTTATCAATGTTCTCCAGCATTCTCTTGTAATCCTTCGGTATCACTTTTGTAAATCGGTTTACAAAGGTTTTCCAGTTGTTCAGCACTTTTTTGCCCAATGGACTGTCTGTGTACTCAACATGCTTTTTTATCATGTTCTTTAACTGGTACATCTCATCCTCGGATGTGATTTTTTCCAGCTTTACGATTGATTTGTTGCAATAAGCTTCATCAAAGTCAAGAATGTAGGCGATGCCTCCAGACATGCCCGCACCGAAATTCCTTCCGGTCTTGCCCAAAATCACGACTTTGCCTCCGGTCATATATTCGCAGCCATGATCCCCGACTCCTTCAACGACGGCTTTAATTCCGCTGTTTCTGACGCAGAAACGCTCTCCGGCAATACCGTTGATATAAGCCTCGCCTTCCGTTGCTCCGTAAAAAGCAACATTTCCGATCAGGATATTTTCCTCCGGTAAATAGCTTGAAGTTTTCGGCGGGTATACGATGATTTTCCCTCCGGAAAGGCCTTTGCCGATATAATCGTTGGAGTCTCCTTCCAGCTCGAGAGTCAAGCCCCTTGGTGCGAATGCGCCGAAGCTCTGTCCGGCAGAACCGACGAAAGTCATTTTGATCGTATCTTCCGGAAGTCCATATTCGCCGTATTTCTTCGTGATCTCGCTTCCGACGATCGTGCCGACAACACGGTTGACGTTATTGATCTTCAGCTTTGCGCGCATCGGTTTCTGGCTTTCCAAAGCTGGTTTGCACATTCGGAGCAGCTTTTTCATATCCAGTGATTTTTCAATGGAATGATTCTGTTTTGTCGTGCAGCATCTGCCGACTTCCGCGCTGACATACGGTTGATATAAAATCTGAGTCAAGTCAAGGTGTCTAGCTTTCCAGTGCCTTACATTCTCTTTGCTTCTCAGCATATCTGCTCTTCCAACCATTTCCCTGATGGTTCTGAAACCAAGCTTCGCCATAATTTCACGCATTTCCTGAGCAATAAACCTCATGAAGTTTTCAACATACTCCGGCTTGCCTGCAAAGTTTTTGCGGAGTTCCTTATCCTGTGTTGCAATGCCCACCGGACAGGTATTTAAATTACACACACGCATCATAACGCAGCCCAGAACGATTAGAGGAGTGGTTGCGAAGCCGAATTCTTCCGCGCCGAGCATTGCTGCAATTACCACATCTCTGCCTGTCAGCAGTTTTCCGTCCGTTTCAAGTACGACTCTGTCTCGTAATTTATTGAGCAGCAGAGTTTGATGGGCTTCTGCCAGCCCCAGTTCCCATGGGAGACCAGCGTTCTGGATGCTGGTTCTTGGTGAAGCGCCCGTTCCGCCGTCGTAACCGCTGATCAGGATCACATCCGCTTTTCCTTTCGCTACACCAGCAGCGATGGTTCCAACTCCCACTTCGGAAACCAGCTTGACATTGATGCGGGCATCCCGGTTTACATTTTTCAGGTCGTGGATCAGCTCTGCCAAATCCTCAATGGAATAGATGTCATGATGAGGCGGCGGAGAAATCAGTCCGACCCCCGGAGTGGAATGTCTGACCTTTGCAATCCATGGATATACCTTTCTTCCCGGAAGCTGTCCGCCTTCTCCCGGCTTTGCTCCCTGAGCCATCTTGATCTGAATTTCCCTTGCATTTACAAGGTAATTTGCGGTTACGCCGAATCTTCCGGAAGCAACCTGCTTGATGGCACTGTTTTTGGTATCCCCGTTCTCCATCACCATGAAGCGTTCTATGTCTTCTCCGCCTTCTCCGGTATTGCTCTTGCCGCCCAAACGGTTCATTGCAATAGCAAGGCACTCATGAGCCTCTTTGCTGATGGATCCGTAAGACATTGCCCCTGTTTTAAATTTCTTTACAATATCCTCTACGGATTCCACTTCCTCGATGGGAATGGTTTCACCGGAACTGTAATTGAAATCCATCAGACTTCTTAAGTTGTAGATTTCTTCAGAATTTATCCTTTTGGAATATTCCTTGAATAATGCATAATTTCCTTCTCTGCAGGCTTTCTGCAGCAGATAGATCGATTCCGGATTATATAAGTGGATTTCTCCGTCATCCTTGCACTGGAAATATCCGCCTACTTCAAGTGTATTCGTATACGGTGACGCTTCATTGAAGGCGCTGTCGTGCCGCATTTGGTTCTCCGCTTCGATTTCTTCCAGTCCGATGCCTTCCAGTCTGGAAGGGGTCATGGTAAAGTATCTGTCGATGACAGCCTTGCTGATTCCGACTGCTTCGAAAATCTGTGAGCCATGATAACTTCTCATCGTCGAAATTCCCATCTTTGTCAGGACTTTCATGACACCCTTGACACATGCCTTGATATAGTTTTTCATTGCTTCCTGTTCGTCTAAGCCGTTCAGCTGATCTTTGTCCGCAAGGTCCTTGATTGTATCATAAGCCACATACGGATTAATCGCCGTGACACCGTATCCGATCAGGGTGCAAAAATGGTGAACTTCCCTTGGTTCGCCGGATTCCAGAACGATTCCCATATTGGTTCTGATTTCTCTTCTGATCAGGTGATGATGCAGTCCTGAGGAAGCAAGAAGCGCCGGGATCGCTGCATATTCTTTGGAAACGCCTCTGTCTGACAGAATTATGATATTTGCGCCTTCATCGATTGCCCTGTCTGCTTGTCTAAATATCCTCTCCAGTGCTCTCTCCATGGATCTGGAACCGTCCGCAACCCTATACAGGATGGAGATGGTTACTGATTTAAACCGTTCATCATTTATATTTTTTAACGCCCTTAGCTGATCATTCGTTATAATCGGATGATCCAGATAGATGCATGCTGTCTTGTTGTCATCCGGGTCAAGCAAGTTTCCGGATGCTCCGAGCAGCAGGCTGCTGGAGGTGATCATTTCTTCCCGGATTCCGTCGATTGGCGGATTTGTTACCTGGGCAAACAGTTGCTTGAAATACAGGTAAAGCATTTGCGGTTTTTCCGATAATACCGCCAATGGAGAATCAAAACCCATAGAACCAAGCGGATCGCTGCCGTCCACTGCCAAAGGCTGGATTGTTTTTGTAATATCTTCAAAGGTATAGCCGAATGCCTTCTGAAGAGTGATCAAATCCGCATGATTAACTTCCTCATTCTCTTCAGGAACAGGGAGATCCGACAATTTTACAATATGTCTGTCATTCCATTCTTTATAGGAATTCCCTTCAGCCACCTGCTCTTTGATTTCTTCATCCGAAATGATCCGTTTCTTTTCCGTATCGACCAGAAGCATTTTGCCTGGTTCCAGTCTTCCTTTATGCTTCACCTTTTCCGGTTTGATATCGATTACGCCCACCTCGGAAGCAAGAATCACTTTGTCATCCGTTGTGATATAATAACGCCCCGGTCTCAGACCGTTTCTGTCCAGAACACCGCCGATTACGACACCATCTGTAAAACCGATGGCTGCAGGTCCGTCCCATGGTTCCATGATGAAATTATTGAATTGATAGAACTCTTTCTTGGTCCATGGCATGAGATCGTTCTTCTCCCATGGTTCCGGAATCATCATCATGATGGAATGAGGAAGAGATCTTCCGGTCAAATAGAGAAATTCCAGGCTGTTGTCAAACATTGCAGAGTCGCTGCCGGTCTCATCTATGATTGGATATACTTTATTTATGTCTTCAAACAGAGGAGAGTTCATGATGCCTTTCTGTCTGGCCTTCATCCAGTTGACATTACCTCTGATTGTATTGATTTCTCCGTTATGCACGATATATCTGTTCGGGTGAGCACGCTCCCAGCTTGGGAATGTATTGGTGCTGAATCTGGAGTGTACCATTGCCAGTGCAGAAACAAAATCCAGGTCAGAAAGGTCTAAATAGAAGTTTCTGAGCTGCTCTGCCGTGAGCATTCCTTTATATACGATCGTCTTTGAAGAAAGGCTGGATACATAAAACGTTCCGCCCTTGTCTTCACACATCGGAACAATTGTCTTTTCCGCTCTTTTCCGAATGATGTAGAGCTTTCTTTCGAAATCCATATCATCTTCTAACTCTGGATTTTTTTCTATAAATATTTGAATTAATCGTGGAATTGCCGCAAGCGCGGCCTGGCCGATCGTCGTTTTGTCCACCGGAACTTCTCTCCAGCCCAAAACCTTCTGCCCTTCCTCTTCAACAATCTTTTCAACCGTATTGATCTGAACTTTTCTAAAGTCCTCATACTTGTGGGCAAAGATCATGCCGACTGCATAATTGCCTCTTTCCGGAAGATCAAATCCGAGTACTTCGCATTCTCTTTTGAAAAAATCATGCGGTATCTGAACCAGAATACCCGCTCCGTCGCCTGTGTTCTCATCTGCTCCGCTTGCCCCTCGATGTGACAAGTTTTCGAGCACGGTCAGCGCTTCATCAATTACGTCATGGGATTTTTCACCGTTGACGTTTACGACAAAGCCCATTCCACATGCGTCATGTTCAAATGCGGGATCGTACAATCCCTGCTTTTGGGGATAGTTTTCGTTTTTCATAATTTCACTCCTTTGTGATCAGAATACTCAATTTAAAACAATATTAAACTTTCAGAATATTCTTATAATGAATTTTAAAAGCAATTTTATCACGCGAAAGCAGATGAGTCAACGGTAATAATTATAAAAAAACGTCTGAACCGCCGCTACTGTTGGTATTACTGCCCCACCCCACCAGCAGTCACGCATTGTTGAAATAGATTTTATGATATTTTCTCCGAATGCTACATTCTTTTATTGCAAACAAAAAGACAAAGAGGCCCTAAAAAGTAAGACGCCTTTGTCTATTAGGAAAGAGTATACTGCACGTAAATTTAAAAAGCAAGTCAATTTTGAAATATATTTAGAAAACTTAGTATTTTCTGACAATGCAACGGGAATATAAAAATAGCCTTGACAGAAAAAACAGATAGGGCTATAATTCAACACAATAGCAAGGGCGCTGTGGTGACACCATAAGTGCCTTTTTTAAATTATATTTCCCGGAAAGGTGGTGGGTTAGTGAAAAAGATTTTGTTGGTCTCTCGAAAAGGCAAAAGCAAGGATTTGCTGGTTCAATTGTTGGAATTGGATCCAACGGCACAAATTGCCGCCGCTTATACCGAAGAGGATGCAATAAACCTGATGGAAAAAAACGAGTTTGATCTGTTGATCATAAACTCTCCGCTGGAAGGAAAAACCGGTGTCGATCTTGCAGTATATACCGCCGAAAAGTATACTGCAGGCATACTTTTGGCCGTACAGAATAAATATGCCGATCTCATTTCTCCGAAGGTGGAGCCTTATGGAGTTTTGGTTGTTGGAAAACCAATTGTAAAAGCCTTTTTTAATCAAGCGGTGAAATTTGCGGAAGTGACGAACCACCGCATGCTGTCTCTTAAAGAAGAAAATATTCATCTTCAGTTGAAGCTGGAGGAGATGAAGATCCTAAACAGGGCAAAATGCGTTCTGATACAATATCTCTCTATGTCCGAAGCCCAGGCCCATAAATATATTGAAAAACAAGCCATGGATATGCGTCAGTCGAAATACCGTGTTGCAAAACAAATACTGAAAGCTTACGAGCAGGAGGGAATTAACCAGTAATGTCTTTTCTCACATAGTGAACAAACCAGATGATAAAAAAGAAGCTGCAGCAAAAAACCGTAAACGCTCGTTTACGGTTTTTTGCTTATTATATTCAAAGAAGAGGAAATCTACTATACACTGAAGAGGATTTCGCCATACGCAGGGAAAGGCCAGCTGTTTGAAGCGGTCATTGTTTCCAGGGTGTCTGCGGCGATACGCATCTCCTTCATGATGGGAAGAACTTTTTTGTTATAGTACTCAGCTGTAGTGAAAAGCTCTTCGATGGCATTCACTTCGATTAGAGCATTATCCAATTCCTGTACCGAGCGGTAGAGGCTCAGCGAGATGGAGGAAAGGTTTGAAATCAGTTCTTTCTCCAAATCACAGGATATGTCTGAACTAAGCGCTTTCTTTCCGATTGCGGTATCGGTCAGGGTCTTAATGTATCCGGAAACCGCAGGAAGGATATCCTTATTCACCATATCGGTCATGGTCAGCGCTTCGATATTCAAAATATTGCAGTACTCTCGCAGAAGGATTTCCTGTCTTGCACGAACTTCGACTTCTGTGAAAATTGTATGCTTTTTAAAGAGTTCCAGGTTCTTTTCCTTGGAGTAATGCGGCAGGGCATCCACGGCGGACTTCAGGTTTAGAAGCCCACGGTTTTCCGCCATGGAAACCCATTCTTCCGAATAGTTATTCCCGTTGAAGATGATCCGTTTATGCTTTGTCACCGTTTCCTTGATCAGCGCTTTCACGCCGGTCTCCATATCTTTAGAAGATTCCAGAATGTCGGCAAATTGTCTCAAGGACTCGGCAACCGTTACATTCAGCATATAGCTCGGGCAGGAGATGGAAGCTCCGGAACCGGGCATACGGAATTCGAATTTATTGCCGGTAAATGCAAACGGGGAAGTTCTGTTTCTGTCTGTGGTGTCTCTTTTGAACTGTGGAAGCGAGACACCGATGTTCATGGTGCGGTCCTGCGTTTCCGTGTAGGCTTCCCCTTTTTCGAAGGCGGTAAGGACATTTTCCAGATCCTCGCCGATGAACATGGAAATGATTGCAGGAGGGGCTTCGTTTCCGCCCAGTCTGTGATCGTTTCCGGCACTGGAAACTGAGACTCGCAGCAGATCCTGATATTCATCCACCGCCTTAATGACGGCGCAGAGGAACAGAAGGAATCTTAAATTTCCCGCAGGATTCTTTCCCGGTGTCAGGAGATTTTCCCCGCCATCGGTTGAAACCGACCAGTTTACGTGTTTGCCGCTGCCGTTGACGCCGGCAAAAGGCTTTTCGTGAAGCAGGCAGACGAGTCCGTGATTGGCGGCAACCTTTTTCATGATTTCCATGGTCAATTGATTATGGTCGGTGGCAATGTTGGATGTGGTGAAGACCGGAGCCAGTTCATGCTGAGACGGAGCAACTTCGTTGTGCTCGGTTTTTACATAGATCCCAAGCTTCCAGAGTTCTTCGTCAAGTTCTTCCATATAGGCATTGACCCGCGGTTTGATTGCGCCGAAGTAATGATCGTCGAGCTCCTGGTTTTTTGGCGGTTTTGCACCAAATAGGGTTCTGCCGCAGTAAATCAAATCTTTTCGCATATCAAACAGGTCTTTGTTGATCAGGAAGTATTCCTGCTCCGCTCCAATGGTGGAAACAACACGTTTCACTTCATATTGCCCAAAGAGCTTTAAAATTCGCAACGCCTGGACATTCAAGGCTTCCATTGATCGGAGCAAAGGAGTTTTTTTGTCCAGTGCCTCTCCCCGGTAGGAACAGAACGCAGTTGGTATGCACAGGGTGTTTTCTTTTATAAAGGCATAGGAGCTTGGGTCCCAGTTGGTGTAGCCTCTTGCCTCAAAGGTCGCCCGGATTCCTCCGGACGGAAAACTGGAGGCATCCGGCTCTCCTTTGATCAGCTCTTTCCCTGAGAACTCCATGATCACGCCGCCGTCAGCTGTTGGTGTCAAAAAGCTGTCGTGCTTTTCCGCTGTGATTCCGGTCATAGGCTGGAACCAGTGGGTGAAATGAGTGGCGCCTTTTTCCAGCGCCCAATTTTTCATGGCATTCGCCACGATGCTGGCAACTTCAAGGGTAAGATTGGTACCCTCCTCCATATTTTTCTTTAATGCTTTGTAAGTATCTTTCGGCAAGCGTTCTTTCATGACGGTATCGTTGAATACCATGCTTCCGAAAATCAAAGAAATTTTATCCATGGGAATCCTCCTTTTAACATTCTGTCCGGTTCTTTAGAAACGCTGACAGAATTTAGGCTGGAAAATCACGAAGCCCTGCTTCGTAGATTTTCATCGTCTTAACATTCTGTCCGGCTCTTCAGAGCCGCTGACAGATTTTCATCGTCTATTAACGATTACAGAATATTAATATTTCGAAATAATAAATCCAAACAATAAAAAAGGGCGCAGAGGTTAATACCTACAGCGCCTTTGCTATAATGGTTTAGTATATCGAGAGTTTTCCGATCTGTCAATACAAAAAAATAAAATACTTGCATTCTATTTTATTTTGTGATAACGTTAACCACAAGATTTTTATCATATGAAAATCGGCGTGGATGAAGAAAAGTAATCGGGAGAAACGCAAAGCAGGGATTGGCAACGCGACTGAAATTGCCATTTGTGACACTCTGGACGAAAGAACACTTCGGAGCCGGCAGGTTCAACAGATTTCGGGAGATAAGATATTTAATATTGAGATCCCGGTCACAGTAAATTTGCCCGTATTTCATACGTTACAATGCATCAAGAGGATTAAGGCATTAAGTTGCTGCGTCAATTTGGGTGGTACCACGGATTTTTTTCGTCCCTAAGATAGTTTTATCTTGGGGACTTTTTTGTTCGCTATTTTGCTTTTCGGAGGTGAAAACATGAAAATTACAGATGAATTGATCGATTATATCGGCGAGCTTTCCAGGCTGGAGCTCTCCAGTGAGGAAAAGGAGGGAGCCAAAAAGGACCTGACGGATATTTTGAATTATATGGATAAACTGAATGAGCTTGATACTGCGGGAGCAAAGGAGATGACCCATCCTTTTGAGGAAGCAAACCGTTTCCGAAGCGAGGACTCCATCAACGGGGACCAAAGGGAAGCAATGCTTCAGAATGCGCCCGCTGTCAAGGGAGATTATTTCAAAGTGTTCAAGACGGTGGAGCAGGAGGGAAAGTAATGGAATTAAGAGAAATGACAGCTCTGGAAATCGGAGAAAAGATAAAAAAACGGGAGCTCAGCTGTACGGAAGCGGCCAAGGGTTATCTGGATGCGATCCGGAACGAAGGACAAGCGGTAAATGCCTATATTACCGTAATGGAAGAAGAAGCATTCAAACAGGCGGAAGCGGTCCAAAAGAGAATCGATCAGGGAGAAAACCTATCCCCGTTGGCCGGTGTGCCGATTGCGGTAAAGGATAACATCTGCACAAAAGGCGTCAAGACCACCGCTGCGTCAAAGATGCTCAGCAATTTTATTCCGCCGTATGATGCGACGGTAATCGAAAGGCTGTATCAGGCCGGAGCGGTGATTATCGGAAAAACGAATCTGGATGAATATGCAATGGGAGGCTCTACGGAAACCTCATATTATGGGATTACCCGAAATCCATGGGATTTGGAAAAGGTACCGGGAGGCTCCTCGGGAGGCTCTGCCGCAGCAGTCGCTGCAAAGCTAGCACCCTATGCCCTTGGCTCGGATACCGGCGGCTCCATACGTCAGCCTTGTGCCTTCTGCAATCTGACCGGCATCAAACCGACTTACGGCAGCGTGTCCCGCTATGGACTCATGGCGTACGCGTCCTCCCTTGATCAGATCGGAACCATTGGAAAAGACATAAAAGACTGCACTGCGGCGCTATCGATCATTTCGGGCTATGATCCCAAGGACAGTACCTCGGTGATGAAAAAGCCATTCGATTTCTCCAATTCGGGCAGCGAATTGACCGGCCTGAAAATCGGTGTGCCGAAGAATTACTTTGAAATCGGTATTTCCGAAGAGGTGAAAAGCACTGTGCTGGAAGCGGCAAGAGTCTTTGAAAAACTGGGCGCCGTTGTGGAAGAATTCGAAATCCCCGCCGTGGAATATGCGGTACCCGCGTATTATATCATCGCCTGTGCAGAAGCAAGCTCCAATTTGTCCCGTTATGACGGGATCAAATATGGCTACCGTTCCGAGGAGGCCAAGGATCTAATGGAAATCTTCTATCGATCCCGCAGCGAGGGCTTTGGAAAAGAGGTCAAAAGGAGAATCATGCTGGGCTCCTTCGTTCTGAGCTCCGGCTACTTCGACGCATATTATAAAAAGGCGCTGCAGGTAAGAGGATTGATCAAGAATTCCTTTGATGATGCGTTCGCAAAATATGACATGATCTTAAGCCCGGTCAGTCCGACTACCGCATACCGGATCGGCGAACAGATCGAAGATCCGCTGGCTATGTACATGGCGGACATTTACACCGTGTCGGTCAACCTTTCCGGCTTGCCGGCCGTAGCGCTTCCCTGTGGTTTTGGAAGCAACGGAATGCCGGTAGGCATGCAGCTCATCGGCAGGGCTTTCTCTGAAGCTGTGCTGGTCAGAGCCGCCGACTGCTATCAAAACAATACAGATCATCATAAGAAATCACCGACGAAGGGAGGTCAGGGAAAATGAAATATGAAATCGTAATGGGACTTGAAGTCCATGTTGAGCTGTCAACCAAAACGAAAATCTTCTGCGACTGCACCACTGCTTTCGGCGGATTGCCCAATTCCCATACCTGTCCCGTCTGCCTGGGCATGCCGGGAAGCCTGCCGGTATTCAATAAAGCGGTAGCGGATAAGGCCATCAAAGCGGGATTGGCGCTTCACTGTGAAATAAACAGGAACAATCGCTTTGACCGAAAAAATTATTTTTACCCCGACCTGCCGAAAGACTACCAGATTTCCCAGCTGTATTCTCCGATTTGCTTGGACGGCTATCTGGATTTAGAATTACAGGACGGCTCAATAAAACGCATCACCATCCGGGAAATCCATATGGAAGAGGATGCGGGAAAGCTGATCCACGATAATTCGGGAACGCTCATCGACTACAACCGATGCGGAGTGCCTTTAATAGAGATCGTTACGAACCCTGATTTTTCAAGCGCAGAGGAGATCAATGTTTTCTTGGAACGTTTACAGGAGACGCTGATCTATCTGGATGTATCCGACTGCAAAATGCAGGAGGGCTCCATGCGAGCCGACGTCAATCTTTCCGTAAGGCCGACAGGACAGCAGGAATATGGAACCAGAACGGAAATGAAAAACATCAACTCGCTGAAGGCGATCCAGAGAGCCATTCTTTATGAGGGTGAACGACAGATCAAGGTTCTGGAAGAGGGCGGCACGGTGAGGCAGGAAACCCGAAGATGGGACGATGACGAAGGAGAGAGCTATGCCATGCGTTCCAAGGAGAATGCCCAGGATTACCGGTATTTTCCTGATCCGGATCTCCTGCCGATCCACATCAGTGAGGAATGGCTGAAGGAAATGCAAAGCAGCATGGCGGAGCTTCCGGAAGTGAAAAGACTCCGATATCAGGAGCAATTCGGCTTGACGGAAAAAGCTGCGAAAACATTGACCGCAGCAAAAGAAACCGCGCTACTTTTCGAAGAAGCCGCTGAGATTTCCGGCCTTGCAAAGGAGACCGCCAATACCATCATCGGAGATATTCTGCGGCTGATGAGAGAAACCGCGACCCTTCCGGAGAATATGAGGATCGAAGCGCGGAAACTGGCACAGATCATTCAGATGGTCTCCCGTGGAAAAATAAACAGGAACGTCGGGAAAGCATTAGTGGAAGAGCTTTACAAAAATGATATCGAGCCGGAGGAGTATGTAAAAGAAAACGGACTTCTCATCGTTGAAAACAGCAGTTTATTGGAACCGGTGATCCTTGAAGTACTGAACTCCTATCCGCAATCCATCGAAGATTACCGAAACGGCAAGGAAAAGGCGTTCGATTTTCTGGTGGGGCAGTGCATGAGACAATTGAAGGGCAGCGCCAGTCCCCAGGCAATCCACGACCTGCTCAGAGAAAAATTGAAGGATCAAGAAAACACCGGCCAAGCCAAGCCTGCGGTTCAGGAGGGAAAGGATCAGCAGGAAAGCTCCGATACGGTAGAGCAGGAAAAGGCAGAGCATGAAAAGTACGAGCAGGAGAAGGCCGCACTGAACTCGGTCTTCGCCTCCTATGGCAAATATGCGGGAAGAAAAACAGAAAACGACCTTGAACCGATTTCTGTTTTTCAATCCCAGGCTTACCGCACCAAGAACTGCGGAGAATTGACCATAGCCGATGTTGGGCAAGAGGTTAAGCTGGCGGGATGGGTCAACACGGTAAGAAATCATGGAGGCGTTGCTTTTATTGACCTTAGAGACCATTATGGCATCACTCAGGTCGTGGTCACGGATCAGCAGATGGAGGGTCTTAATAAGGAAACGGTGGTAAGCATATCCGGCGCCATCATTCAAAGGGACGAGGAAACCTACAACCCGAACCTTTCCACGGGTGAAATCGAGCTGAAGGCCAACGAGATCCGGATTTTGAGCAGTGCGGTAAACACGCTGCCATTTGAAATCGACAGCTCCACCGATACGAGGGAGGATGTCCGCCTGAAATATCGCTTCCTTGACATGAGGAACCCGAAGGTCCATAACAATATGGTGCTTCGCTCCGAAATCATTCGATGTTTGAGAAACCAGATGGAGCGGATGGATTTTCTCGAAATCCAGACACCGATCCTGGCAAATTCCTCACCGGAAGGAGCCCGGGACTATCTGGTGCCGAGCAGAAAGCATAAGGGAAAATTCTATGCTTTGCCCCAGGCGCCGCAGCAGTTCAAACAGCTCCTCATGGTTTCCGGCTTTGATAAATACTTCCAGATCGCACCTTGCTTCCGGGACGAGGACGCCAGAATCGACCGCTCTCCGGGAGAATTCTATCAGCTGGATTTCGAGATGTCCTTTGCCACACAGGAGGATGTCTTTGCGGTGGCGGAGCAGGTGCTTACGGAAACCTTCCGTCGCTTTACGAATAAAGAGATCTCGACCGCGCCATTTGTCAGAATCCCTTATGCGGAAGCCATAATGAAGTACGGCACCGACAAACCGGATCTGAGAAACCCACTGGAAATCATTGACCTGGGCGGATTCTTCCAAGGGGTTGATTTCAAGCCGTTCCAGGGAAGGATCGTAAGAGGGATCACGGTGAGCGATTGTGCAAAGATGCCGAAATCCTTCTTTGCGGCCATGGAAAAATTCGCATTGAGCATTGGCATGAAGGGTTTGGGATATATTTCGGTGAAAGAGGACATGAGCTATAAGGGTCCCATCGATAAGTTCTTTACCGAGAGCCAAAGGAAGGAAATTGCGGAACTCGCATCACTCAAGGAAGGGGATGTGCTGTACTTTATCAGTGACGAAAAGGGACTCGTTGAGAAGTATGCAGGACAAATCAGAACGGAGCTGGGCAAGCGGCTGGATCTGATCAGAAACGACCGTTTCGAATTCTGCTTCATTACGGACTTCCCGATGTATGAGATCAACGAGGAGACGGGGAAAATCGACTTCACGCACAATCCGTTTTCCATGCCTCAGGGAGAAATGGAAGCGCTGCTTACCATGGATCCGCTGGAGATCAAGGCGTACCAGTACGATATCGTCTGCAACGGCGTGGAGCTTTCCTCGGGAGCAGTCAGAAACCATCGACCGGACATAATGGTGAAGGCTTTTGAAATAGCGGGTTACAAGGAAGAAGACGTGAAAAACAAGTTCGGAGCCCTCTATCAGGCATTCCAATACGGCGCGCCGCCTCATGCGGGCATGGCTCCCGGCGTAGACCGGATCGTCATGCTGCTGTCGGAGGAGGAGAGCATCCGGGAGGTCATTCCGTTCCCACTGAACAGCAATGCGCAGAATCCTCTGTTCAACTCACCGAGCGAGGTGGATGAGAAACAGCTGAGAGAGGTTCACATCAAGATCAGGTAATTAGCAAGGCCTAAATTAATCCGTTTTCTTTGCCGGAATAGGCATAAATTTTACGGTGAAAAATAAATATAACAAAAAACAGCCAAAATAATTCTTGCAATAATGCTATTGAGCAGTTGATTTTTCGGAAGCCTGATAAATCTCTGCTCAATTTCACTTAAATATTGAAATTGCTTGATTTCTATTGCCTTATGACCATCGGTATAATAAAATAGGGGCTACTGAACAAACCAAAAATTTCTGAAAAGGTTTGTTCAGGGACGGATGGAATCCGTCAAAAGTAGGCTAAAATAGGATAATGCCTACTTTTTAGCCCCTGTTTTATCGGCGAGCTGAACCAAAGGTGGAAGCTAAATGGTTCTCACCTTTGCATGAAGTGCAAGGGTTTTAAAGAATTATGCAGAAAACCTTGCATTTCATGAATTCAACAAAGGCAATAAAGATTAAGCATAGCCTTTTTGAATTGTTCAGCAAGCCCTAAAATAGAACGAACATTACCAAACAAGAATAAGGAGGATTTCCAATGATTTACAGTAATATTGAAGCAGAAAAGAGCGCCGCATTCCATGTCGCCGAGTTGATGATGGCAGCAGCAAGAACCGCGCCTAAGGGCTGTGGTGTTGATAATTTGGCGGCAATTATGATAGATGGAGCAGAAAAAGACAAGCTGGCAGACCAGATGAGAAAAATAGCCAAGGAAACAGGGGAAGACTTCCATGCAAGAGACGGCGGAAACGTGGATGCCAGCCCGGTAGTCGTGGTGATCGGCGTAAAAAACATCCCGCTTGGGCTGGATCATTGCAGCTTCTGCGGATTTGAAAACTGTGTAGCAACGGTTAAGGCGGGAGCAAACTGTGCATTTAACGTTACCGATTTGGGGATCGCAGTGGGTTCGGCGGTATCCGTCGCAGCCAACCACCGTTTTGATAATCGCGTCATGTTTTCCGTGGGAAAAGCCGCAATGGAGCTGAACTACCTGCCGGAGGACGTAAGAGTTGCATTCGGGATTCCGATTTCTGCATCGGGAAAAAGCATCTTCTTCGATCGGAGTTCGGAAAACGTAATGCTGAGCTTGTAATTGGCTGAATAAATTAAGTTATAAGTTAGAACATAGATTTGAATAGTAAAAGGATATTATATGAAACAATTATCACATAAAATGCTTAAAATGAAAGCGTCATCGGTCCGAAGACTGACAAAGCATGCGGATGATGCGGAGGCAAGAGGAAAGATCATATACCGCCTCAATATCGGCCAGCCTGATCTCAAGGTGCCAATGGAATACTATGACCGGATCCGTGCTTTTCGGGAGCCCACGGTGGAATATATGCCCTCTCAGGGCATTCCCGAGCTTCTCGAAGCGGTGGAAACCTACTACAGAAGGATCGGGATCGATGTGGACAGAAATCATATCTACATAACCACCGGCGGTACGGAAGCGATCATGTTTACTCTGCTTGCGCTGACCAATCCGGAAGATGAGATCCTGATCTTTGAGCCGTATTATTCCAATTACAACACCTTCTTTACCATGACCGGATCACATCCGGTGGCAGTGACCACCTATGCGGAAAACGGCTTTCACGTGGAAAGAAGTGCGTTGGAAGAAAAGATCACCGATAAGACAAAGGCCATTTTCATAACAAATCCGGGAAATCCCACAGGCACCGTCCTCCGGGAGGATGAGATCCGTATGATTGCCGATGTGGCAAAGGAGCACGACCTGTACATCATCTGTGATGAGGTCTACCGGGAAATGGTATTCGACGGCAGAACGATCACAAGCTTCGGCTATCTGGAGGATATTCACGACCGATTGATCCTGATCGACAGTGTTTCCAAAAGATACAATGCCTGCGGTGCAAGAATCGGTGTACTCATATCAAAGAATGATGAGATCCTTGATTTGATCTCAAAGCTTTGTCAGGGACGTCTGTCCGTTTCCACCATTGAGCAGCATGCCGCAGTAGGTCTCTATTCCACCGGTTTCCGGGTAATTCATGAAATACGGGATGAATTTGAGAAGCGGAGAGATGTGGTATATGAGAGCCTGAAGAAAATCCCCGGTGTTTTCTGCGAAAAGCCGGAGGGTGCATTTTACTTGATCTGCAAGCTTCCGGTGGAAGACGCCAATGATTTTCTCATCTGGATGCTGAAGGATTTCGATGACAACGGAGAGACGGTAATGGCCGCGCCGGCGGACGGGTTCTACGCGACGGAGGGGCTCGGAAAGAATGAGATCCGAATCGCATATGTTCTGGAAACGGATAAACTGAAGCGCGCCATTGAAATTCTGGGGAAGGGCCTGGAAGCATACAACAAAATATAAAACGGATAAAAAAGGACCGTCTTGAAACGTAATCAAGACGGTCCAGTTTTATATATTAGAAATTGAGGAGATCTATTTTAATAGCTATTTTCCATTGCATTTAATCAAAGGTTGACTTCACTCAGTTTTTGAATGCTTCATGCGATGCAGCGTTTATTCTACGACCCATTCACGAGCAAATTTATGTCCGAGTTCTTTCTGCGCATCGATATAAGCATTCCATATTTCGATACCCGGGAAGCCCATTCCTTCCGCTTCGGTAGCTCTTACCTGAGGAATATCAGGAATTCCAGCTGCCCACTTTTCTATATCCGCCTGTGGCAGTTCCGTAATCGTTACACCCGCGTCTTTCATCGCTTGATAGGAAGAAACATCCAGATCTCTGGCTGCTTCTGCTGATTTTACTTCATACTCGGCGGCCACATCCACTATGATTGCTTGGACTTCTTCGGGAAGGCCATTCCATATATCTAAATTGATTGAAATGCCTTGGATCGCCATTGCTCCAAAACCAACTTTTGTATAATATTTGGCTACTTCATGCAATTTGTATCGATAGGATGCATCCGGCCACATGATCCAACCGTCATAAACACCAGTCTGGAAGGAAGTATAGGCTTCATTCAGATTTGACTGGACAGGGATTGCGCCTGTTCCTTCAAGCCAAGGAAGATTTGCGCCTGCAGCTGCTATTTTATGTCCCTTTAAATCAGAGAGGCTGTTAACCGGGAAATTTGTGATCAGTTCATACGCACCGGTAGGTCCAAGTGCTAAGAACTTCTGATTGTAAGTCGCCCATAGTTCCTCATAAACATCAGAGAATTGATCCATTACAGCTCTGGATGCTTTCGTTACAATTGTAGGATCTGTTGATGAAAATGGAACATAGTAGTTCATGTTCATCAAGAACAGCTTCTGATTGTCAAATGCATAGGAATTAACCAGTACGTCAAGAAGACCATTCTGACAAGCTGTTAAGCCTTCAGGAAGCTTGGCAACGGTTCCGCCATATGCTTCGATCCATTCAACGTCATAGTTTGTTTCTGCTGCTGCTCTTTTGCTGATTTCAGCCTGAAAGAATTCCTGCGCTACCTGGGTATAAGCCATACCGTTAGCCATATGCCCGCCACCGATTTTTAGCGTAATTGTTTCTCTTTCTCCGGAAGGAGTATCTGTGTCTTCCCCCCCACCGCATGCTACAGCGGTTGCAAGTACTAAGCATAAAACGACTGCTAAGCTAATAAATCTAATTACCTTCTTTTTCATAACACTTCTCCTTAAAATATAATTTTAGGACATTACTCATTTTTCTATTCCTTTGAAATAAATGCATTATTTAAGCTTTATTGAATTTTAAATAGTTTGATTTATGGTATTGATTCCTGGACACTCCCTATTTTAAATTAGGTAACCAAGTCGCCAGTGGAGGGAATGCGATAACAAGTATTACAGCTAAAGCCATCATAAAGATGAATGGAATTACTCCTTTGAATATTTCTTCTACCTCTACGCCCTCTCCAACGGTCGCCTTCATTGCAAATACTACCATTCCAAATGGCGGAGTAAGCAATCCCATTTCTACTACAATAATGATTACAATTCCAAGCCAGATCAAGTCCCAGCCGAAAGCTGCTGCGATTGGCAAAATAAGTGGAACTGTTATTAATAAAATAGAAGTGGAGTCCAATATGCAGCCCAGTATAATTAATACTACACAGATCAGCAGCATTACCATTCCTGCTCCCAGTCCGGAATTCGCTACTAAATCTCCTAAAGCAACGGTTGCTCCGCTCATAGAAAGCATTCTGGAGTACATCTGCGCGGATATCAGCAGGAATAGAATGGAGGAGGTTGTCCCTGCCGCTTCCAGCAAAACACCCTTTAATGCTTTCCATTTCATGCCTCGGGCTAATGATAAAATTAAAGTCGCAAAAGCACCCACCGCACTTGCCTCTGTAGGAGTAAATAATCCACCCCAAATACCGCCAAGTACCAATACAACGATCAGATAAATCGGAAGGGCTTTAAAGACTGTTCTAAAAAAGGATATCTCTTCTTCTCCTTCAACCGGCGTATTGACTACCTTACCCTCTGCATTTTTATGTCTTCCGGCCAACTCAGGCTTTGCTGTACACATGCAGATGATTCCGATACAAAAGATCCCTGCTAAGACTAATCCCGGGATAACCCCCGCCATGAAAAGCTTTCCTATGGATGTTTCACTTACCATACCATAAACAATCATCAATAAGCTTGGCGGGATCAGCATACCTAGAACAGAACTGCCTCCAACTGCTCCAAGTGCAAATCCGGATCTGTAATGATGTCGATTCATTTCCGGCAGGCAAATTCTGCTGAATACGGCAGCCGAAGCTACACTTACACCAGTTACAGCGGCAAATACTGCATTTGAAATAACGGTTGCAATGCCTAATCCTCCAGGCAGCTTTTTCAACCCATAATTCATAGAATCAAATAGGTCTTTGGCTACACCAGACTGGCTCATGAAACAACCCATTAAAACAAACAGGGGTATTACGGTAAAGGCATAATCTCGTATTGCTTCAAATGATGTTGTAGATAAAATCGATACAGCAACATTAAATCTGCCTGTCATCAACCATATTCCTACGAAGCTCATTAAAGATAATGAAAAACCAATATGCACTCCGAATAAGATCAGTGTTAATAGACAAATTAATGATATAATCGCAACAGTGATCATAGTCATATCTGTATCCCCCCTCCATCATCTTCAATCTCAACTTCTTTTCCCGTCAAGGCCCTTACAACATGGACAGCTTTAGAAACACATTGGTAAAAGCTCAATAATGCGCCATAAACGATTACCCACCAGACGGGATAAATAGGTACGCGAAATCCTTCTCCCTGGAAATCTTTTATCTTTGTTGCGAACAGCATAGGTTCCCAAGCAGAAAATACGATACCAAAGAACAATAATGCGCCTAATATATAAGCGGCCAATTCCAAGATGTATGCACCTTTTAACGGCATTCTGTTTTTTATCATGGTAGATCTCACATGCTGTCCTAAATGTGTTGTCCAGGGCAGCATAAGAAATGCGATTGCAGCTAATGAATTCTGAGCTATTTCAGGGGTGCCGACAATAGGATTGTTGAAAAACAATCGGTTACCAACGTCCCAGCAGATGACAAACATGATAATAAATATCCCAATTGCACCGAGGTAACTAGAAGTCGAAGCCAACCAATTCATGAACGAATCAAATTTTTTAATCATTTACCCACTTCCTTTCCTTCTTATATTGACAAATATAAGAAAATGCTCTAGTCTTCATCAACTACTGCAACTGCTCTGATCGGAGATCCATGTGCTCCTCGGATATTAAGAGGGAAGCCTATAAATTGAAACCTTTTTCCAATGATTGGTCTTAAATCGGCAAGATTTTCCATATGGATCAGCCAGTGTGCTCTGCTGACCAGATGGGATGGGAAGGTCTTGTCTTTCGGGTTATCTGTACTTGGCGCATCAATACCCATGTTTACAATTCCCTTGTCAATTAACCACTGTGTTGCTTCCCCGTCAAGTCCTGCATATCTTGTTAAATATTCAGGCGTTCCATATTTGTTTACAAAATGTCCGGTGTAAAGAAGTACGGTATCTCCGGTTTCAACATTGATCCCGGACAACTCGCATGCCCTTTCCAGTAAATCCTTCGTTATATATCCATCCGGGTCTGCTTCTGAAACATCCAGGCAAACTCCGCTTGTATAAAATTTTTCAAGGGGAATCAGATCGATTGTAGGTGCCGAGGGATCCGCATCCATGTGACTGATCGCGTCAACATGTGTCGGACCATGATCGCAAAGCATAATTCCCTTGGATGCCCACGAATAACCGCCGGGGGTCTTAACTGTGCCTTCGTGGGTGTCATGATCCCAAATTACCGTCCGAACATGTCCGGGCCATACAGGCATACCATTGTAAATCTGTTGTGTCAAATCATAAATTTTGCTCATTTTATCGTCTCCTTTTAAGTTAATATATTTTTTGTATGTTTACTTCGTGTTAAAACAATCTTAAATGTGTATACATTTTGTAATAGGCTATTTTATTGCAATTGGATTTGTAGGTGAACCTGCTCCATTGGTAAAAGGTAACGAAGGAGCCACAAATAAAAATTCGTAGGAACCATCCTTTGCGCACTCTTCCGCGATGTCGTCCAGAAAAAAGTTCTCTCCCATTGTAATTCCAAGCATTGGAATCGC
This sequence comes from uncultured Oscillospiraceae bacterium, assembly GCA_964612345.1. Classification (GTDB taxonomy): domain Bacteria; phylum Bacillota; class Clostridia; order Peptostreptococcales; family Anaerovoracaceae; genus Anoxybacterium. Next base: position 23,159 of record CAZTEH010000003.1, read on the forward strand.
CAACCAGTGCCAAGGCTGAAGAAAATCATCACTTCGATTTGGTCTCACTTCAACGCCCCAAGTATCAGTTGAAACTGCCGCAACTTCTTTCGAGTGAAGCCATTCCAGAGTTTCAAATTCAAGTCCGGGAGCATCTCCGCCGGCATATTTGCCCCAAACTCCGGCTTTCATATGTTTCCCCAAAAACCCGGTACGAACAAGGACGAAATCACCTTTCTTTACCTCAATTCCAAACTTTTCGGCACAAGCATCAAGGTCTTCTGAAGTGATTCCCTGTCCGGGTTCCATAGAGTCAACACCATGATACCGAGCCATGTCAAGAATAATGCCTCTTCCAATCAGCTTGTCTTTTGTATTCTGGATTCCACACTTATGGCAGCCATAGCTGTCAACATTTGCTGCGGAATATCCATTCCACATAACGACATTCCTTTTCCCATCTTCCCAAGACTCATAAAAAACATGGCCGATGGAATCCCAATGCGTTGCACATTGTAAAGGCATCGTTACTACGTCATCGGCGTAGCGCATTTTGATGAAGTCCTGTCTTCCTAAAATGGCATCGGTACCGGTATATACCATGGTTCTATGGGGGTTGGTTCTGCCTCTTTCGCCCCATTGCGGACCATTTACATCAAGGGGTATGGCCATAGAGAACACTTTGCCGGTCTTAACCAGGCTCGCTGCATACGCGATGTCCTGTGGTTCAATATAATTCAGAGTGCCAATCTCGTCATTCTCTCCCCACTTATTCCAATTCTTTACCTTCTCAGCATATAGTTCCATTTTTTTCTTATCCACTTGGCTCATTTTGATTTCTCCTTTTTCATGATATATCTCTATACCATTGTTAATAAGCAAGGATAATGCCACTTTGCATGCAAATGGTGTTTTCCTGACAAGAAAATTCGGGAGTCAGCATTTAGACGAAAAAACATTCCAAAATTATTTGGAATGTTCTATTGACCGGAGGCAGGCGCTTAAGCTTATTCGCTATAAGATGCCATACTTATTTAACTTATAATAAAAAGCTCTGCGGCTTAATTTCAATGCTTCCATTGCTTTTGATTTATTATTGTCCGCCTCATAAATAGCCCTTATTAGGGCCTGTTTCTCGCATTCCATTACAAGCTCCTCCAGGGGTTTTGTTTTGCCGATAATTACCACCGACTGCTTTTCTTCTTCAAATTCATTCAGCCAAAAATTAGAAGGCAGATGAAATGGTTCAATTACACCATTTTCAGCAAATACGATGGATCTTTCTATTACATTTTGCAATTCTCTTACGTTTCCGGGCCAATCATACATTTCAAGTAGATCTAAAGCTTCTTTTGAGATTTTGATCGGCTCATTATCTGATCTTGTATACTTTTTCAAGAAATGGTCTGCCAGTAAAGGAATATCGCGTTTTCTATCTTTCAAGTCAGGTACGGTTACCATAACGACATTCATTCGATAGTATAAATCCTCCCGGAACTGGCCATCCACGATCATACGCTCGATATCACGATTGGTTGCCGAAAGAACCCTTACATCCAACTTTTGTACTTTGGTTCCGCCGATACGTTCATTCTCCATGTTTTGCAAAATCCGAAGCAGTTTTGCCTGCATATATACGGACATATCCCCAATTTCATCCAGGAATAACGTCCCTCCGTTTGCCAATTCAAATTTGCCCGGTTTACCGCCCTTTTTGGCGCCGGTAAAGGCTCCTTCGTCATATCCAAAAAGTTCGCTTTCTAATAAAGCATCCGGCAGAGCGGCGCAATTTACTGCGATAAACGGCCCGGTCGCTCTGGTGCTGGAAGCGTGGATCGCCCTAGCCACCAGTTCTTTTCCGGCACCATTACTGCCCCTGATCATGACTCTGCAGCTTGTTACCGCAGCCTTTGCGGCAATGGTTAACTGTTCCTTCAGGCTGTCACTGTTTCCTATAATGCTTTCAAAAGCAGTAGGCAGTGATTTCTGACTATAGATCTGCTTTTTAAAGTACTCCGCCATATGAGCAGTTCTTTCCAATCGGGCAGTCAATGCCTGAACGACTGTGACATCACGTATGATGCAAATACAGCCTACGACAACTTCGTCCACTATGATTGGAAACGATATTACGTCAAGATGCAGGTCCTTTAACAGCATTGAGTTGTTTTTAATTGTTTTGGCATTATCTAAAGTGTTCGTAACGATAGCTTCCAGATCCTCGAAATTCAACCGATTGTTTAAGACATTCGCCATATCATCTCCGCACATTTTCAGATAGGAAGAATTGGCATATACTACATTGCGCATAATGTCGACGGCGACGATTGCCTCTTGAAGATTATTAAAAATCAGGGAGAATCTTTCATAAATGCTTTTTAAACTTTTAACTTCTATGGAAACCTCCCGGTAATCCTCGATGGCCTTTACCAATGCTAAAGAACCGATCAAATTATTATCGCAGTCAACAATAGGAGTGTACTTCGGTCGAACGGTTGCTCCTGTTGTAACAAAGTTGATCTCATCCTTTGTCATGCAGACGCCGGTCTCTAAGACGTCGATATGTCCTGTTCCCGGAAAGATATCGCCGACTTGTTTTCCAATTACGGAGTCTAAGGTCAAGTTGTGTATTTTCAACTGCTCTTTATTTGCGTAGATGATTTGCTTGTGTTTGTTTACAAAGCAGATCCCAATATCCAGGGAGTCCAGGATTGCTGTAAGATAAGCGTTTTGGAATAATATTTCATCAATCGTTTCAAGCGATATCGCGTCCGGAAAACTTTTCGAACCCATATTAAGCAAATTTTTGTTATCAATTTTTATGCTCTCACTTTTACTTAATCCATATTCCATGTTGCTGTCCCACTTTCTTTGTTAAGGAATGAGTTAATTACTCTATTATATAGTATATCATAATTTATGAATTAGAAAATATCATTCTAAATTCAAATCCGACCAGAAAAGCGTCTGAGAAACCCAGACGCAATCCAAAATCAAGCTGAAAAGATCTTTAAAAAATCCTATTTTCGCAGCATCACTTTTTTCGCTTTTTCATAGATCGTTTCGGCAGTAAGGCCTAAAAGTTTCATTAGATAATCCTGCTCGCCTACTACGCCAAACCGGTCCTGAACGCCTACTCTTTCCATTGGGCAAGGGGTACTTTCTACAATGACTTCAGCGACTGCAGATCCAAGGCCGTTGTATATATTGTGATTCTCTGCCGTAACGATGGCGCCGGTCTTTTCGATGCTTTCCAAGATACATTCTTTATCGATCGGCTTGATGGTAAACATATCCACCACTCTTGCGCTGATTCCTTCTGCCTCTAACTGCGCCGCTGCTTTTATTGCTTCCGGTACCATAACTCCGCTGGCAATTAAAGTAACGTCCTTGCCTTCTCTTAACACGATAGCTTTCCCAATGGTAAATTCAGAACCTTCTTCATAAATCTGAATCTTGTTCTTGCGTGCGATTCTGAGATAGTCGACTCCATAGCGTTCAACCATCTGAGGGATGAGACTCTTCATCATCACCGCATCGGTGGCTTCCAATATCGTTATACCTGGCATACAGCGCATGAGCCCGACATCTTCAAAAGACATATGGGTTCCGCCGTTATAGGTAGCGCTTACGCCCGGATCTCCGCCGACAATCTTCACATTCAATCCGGCATAGGCACAGGAAACAAAAATCTGATCATAAACTCTGCGGGAAGAAAAGATTGCAAACGAGTGGAAGAACGGAACAAAACCCGTGGCAGAAAGACCGGAGGCAACCCCAACTCCGTTCGCTTCCATAATTCCCAGGTTAAAAGATTGTTTCGGGTATGTTTTTGCAAATTTTGTTAAGCCCATAGAGCTGTTTAAATCACAATTTATGGATAAAACCTTCTCATTCGGAGCGGCAGCCTCCATAAGGGCGTCATTGTATGCGATCCTTAATTCAACAGGATATACCTTTTGTGTATCTAATATTTTTACCATTTAAAATCACCTCCCGGATAACTGCCTTCTGCATACCGTCTTTCGATTTCTGCAATACCTTCCTTTGCCATATCGGAATCGATAACCAGATAATGATTAAAATCTTCCCGTTCTGCAAAGCAAACGCCGAGGCCTTTAAAGGTATCTAAAATAATAACATGCGGTTTTCCCTTAACGGCTTTTGCTTCCTGGATCGCATGATATATTTCTTCTACATCATAGCCTTTTACTTTTCTTGTATCAAAACCAAAAGCCTTAAATTTTTCGGCAATATCCATCGGTTCACAAACCTGCGGGATGCAGCCGTCGATCTGTTTCTTATTATCATCAACAAAGGTGATAAAATGGTCTAATTTATAGTGAGCTGCAGTTTGTGCCGCCTCCCACACCTGACCTTCCTGAAGTTCTCCGTCACCGGTTATGCAATAGGTATAACTGTCTTTTCCCTTCAAGGTATTTCCAAGTGCGATTCCTACCGCGGCAGATATACCCTGGCCCAGGGAACCGGTTGTCATATCAATTCCCGGAGTTTTCAATCGGTCACAATGGCTTGGGAGACAAGTATCCTCTTTATTTAGTGTAGCTAACATCTCCATTGGAAAATAGCCATTCAGTGCCAAAGCAGAGTATAGTGCGGGGCCGCTGTGTCCCTTGGAAAGAACGAACCAATCCCGGTCTTCCCAATTTGGATTTTTTGGATCGATCTTCATAACTCCGCCAAACAGCACTGCTAAAACATCGGCAATGGATGCGGAACCTCCAATATGTCCAAAGCCCGCTTCCGCTAATTGTTTAATGAGTTCAATCCGTATATCAGCGCTGAAACGCTTCATTTTTTCAAAATTTGGTTTCTCTGACATTGTTTTTTCTCCTTTCTCGTCTCCATCGTTTTCATATTCCCTATGCACCTAAAAATCCTCCGTCCACGGGGATGGTCGCTCCGGTCACATAGTCTGATGCGGAGGAGGCCAGAAATACGATCGTTCCGTCCAGGTCCGCGGGATAACCCCATCGCCCTGCCGGGATTCGAGCCGTATAGCCTTTTCCCTGTTCTGTATTAACTAAGTTTGTGGTCTGATCTGTTATCATATAACCCGGTGCAATGGAATTTATATTCAATCCTTTTTCTGCCCATTCATTGGACAAAGCTTTCGTCAGCTGAACAACTGCTCCTTTACTGGCGGAATAGGCGGGAATGCGTTTGCTGGCATTAAAGCTGGTCAGAGAAGCAACATTGATGATTTTTCCTTTCCCTTGTGGTATCATAACCTCCGCAGCCATTTGACTTAAGAAAAATACCGCATTCAAATTTATTTCAATAATTTGACGCCACTTGTCTTCCGGATAATCAATGGCATCGCATCGGAACTGCATGCCTGCTCCGTTAAGGAGAATATCTAGCTTATGATCAAATATTTCTAATGCTGCGTCAAAGCCTGCTCTCATGGATTCCATGCTGGTCAGATTTGCTTTTACCGCATAAAAGCCTGCCTTCGCCCCCCCTTTTTCTTCTGCTAAATCAAAAACACTGTCAGCGACATCCATCAAAACGATGCGCGCGCCGGCATCATTGAGCGCTTTCGCCATGGCAAAGCATAAGCCGGTATCCCTTCCGGCACCTGTCACGATCGCATTTTTGCCTTCAAGTGAAAATTGTGTCAAACCTTGCTTATTCATAATAACTTCCATATCCTTTCTATTGCATTGCGTGGATTCCGCCGTCCAGCAGAATGAGCTGACCGGTAATAAAGCTCGATGCATCGGAAGACAGATACAATCCTAAGTTTACCAAGTCCTTCAGCTGACCGATTCTTCCAAGAGGAATCCGCGCTTCTAAGCTCTTTCTGAATTCCACATTACTCAACTGATCCGCATTTAACGCTGTTTTGATATACGTCGGTGCGATGGCATTACAGTTGATGTTATATTGAGCCAGTTCGCAAGCCACCTGTTTGGTCAGCATGTTGATCGCTCCTTTTGATGTACAATATGCGGAAAATCCGTTTCCATTTGTACCCAAAATACCTTTCATGGAAGATAAATTGATGATCTTTCCGTATTTTTGTTCTACCATTACCTTGGAAGTTTCTCTGATTACTTTAAATGTTGCGGTAACGTTGGCATCAATAACGCTGTTCCACGATTCATCATCCATTTCTCTGAGCCATTTCAGTACGATGGTCCCTGCACAGTTTACAAGAATATCGATGCGTCCTAATTGTTCCTTTGCTGCAGCCACCATTCCCTTCACTGCTTCTGTATTGGTTACATCACAAGAATAAGTTATTAACTTTCTTCCCGCTTTTTCAGCAAATTCCTGAAGGTCTTCTATGCCTTTTATGTTACGGCTGGTTACAAATACGTCACATCCATTTTCCATGAGGCCTGTCACCATTGCCTTACCTAAACCTTTTGTGCCGCCTGTCACCAATGCCTTTTTCCCTTCGACACTGAATATTTCGCTGCATTTCCCAAATGTCTCCATTTTACCTCTCCCTTTCTTTTCTTAGCTTGTAAGGTACGTCTGTTTACTTATTGACATAAACACTTTCATACTTCTAAGACTGCAACTATTATGCCAATTGAAACAAATAGAACGGATACGCTTGGATCAGAGGCTGCACGGCAAGGAGCTGTTTCCGCCTTGTAACAAGATCAGACGATATTTGTACAAAATGTATACACTTTAAACAGGAAGCAGCCACTGGCTACAGCGATTGGCTGATAAAGAGAGGATTAGCGGGATAAATGACAGTTGGCAGGGTTTTTGCTTTCTATTCTTACTATATAAATAAAACAAAAATCAGAGAAAGGTTGATATACTCTCATGTGCAATGCAGCACGGTATATCTAGGTGCACGTATGAATAATAAATATGGAGTATGCGAATGGTATCTGGCAACAACAGGTCCTTCGGCGATCAAAACTGCTTCTTTACTTGGATTTGAAGGGATCCAAATCTCCGATCTTGGTGGCGTCAACCTCAATTTTCCACTGAACGACGAACGAATACAGGATCTTTATTTAGAGGCATCAAACGAATACGGCGTTAAAATCCAAGGCTTCCAAGGCAATGTTTCCATAACGCAGCATGGCGGAGTCAAATATCCGATGGATAGTGCAAAAGGACAAGAGGCAATTTACAATTTCAAAAAAGGATTAGACGTATGTGTGGCATTGGAAATTCCTACTTATCTAATATGCTCTTTCCTTGCCAGCAATTTTATAAATGATTATGAGCAGAAAAACACAGCAGTCATGTTAAAACACTTTGTGGAATTAGCGTCAGAAAAGGGGGTGCAGATTGCTTACGAGTGCTTTGCTCCTTTGGATAAGCTTTTTGCAATCCTTGATTATGTAGGCGACGGATTGAAGCTTTGCTACGATACGCTAAATCCCATTCGTTTTGGAAACGGAAACCCTCCTGATGAGGTCCTTAAAATTGGTCTGGATCGAATCGACCACATCCATCTAAAGGACGCTCCGGAAAACCTTGTGGGCTGCTGGCCTTTGGGAGAAGGCGCAGGCAAAGTAGAGGAAACCATTGGTGCGCTCAAGAAAATAGGTTATCAAGGCTGGTATATGGCTGAAAACTATTTTTATCTTCCGCCAATGAATGAATTGGGCAAAGGTTGGGATTTAATGAAAAAGGATTTAGAATTTATGCATCGGATTTGTGAATAGCACCAAAGCCATACTGAAATTAACAGTATGGCCTTTATTTTAATAAAATTTAATATGGATATCCGTGAAAAGATATGCTACCCTTAAAACAATTAAGAGTATCAGAACGAAAAGCAGCAGGTACAGCAAGTATATAGAATTTGGAGGAATTTATGAGAAGAAAGCGAGATGCCGGTCACAAAAAAGGAAACCTGGTCAGGATTGCCATTGTCGCTGCTCTGGCCGTCCCGTTATATTTTGGGTGGAGCACAGCCGCTCCGGAAGGGACCTCCTTCAGCAGTCCTTCTTCCACGGTTTCAAACATCCGGCTGCTGTATGACCTTACATATAAGAAAGAAGATGAGTTGATACACGATCAGACGATCCTGGACGAGCAGATCAAAATGATCCGGACGGCAAAGGATTTTATTGTCGCAGATATCTTTTTATATAACGATTTCTACAATACGGAAAAATATCAATTCCCCAAATCAACGCAAAAATTTACCGATGCCCTGATCGAGCAAAAGCGTAAGCTGCCGAATTTAAAGGCATATGTCATAACGGATGAAATCAATAACAGCTACGGTTCTGCCTTGAATGAGCAATTCAGACAGCTTGAAGAAAGCGGAATCAAAGTCATCGTGACCGATTCCGGTAAGGTACGGGATTCCAATCCGCTGTATGCCGGTTATTACAGAACTTATATCAAACACTTCGGCATCGGTGGAGACGGCTGGATGAAGAATCCTTTCGGAGACAACGGGCCAAAGGTAAACATTCGCAATTATTTAAGGCTCCTCAACTTTAAGGCAAACCACCGCAAGGTGCTGATAACCGATACGGCCGCCATGGTCAGCTCCTCCAATCCCCATGACGGGAGTTCCTACCATTCAAACATCGCATTTCAGTTCAGCGGCGAGGCTGTGAAATATTTGCTTGACGCAGAAAAAGCGGTGGCTGCATTTTCGGGGACGGAAATCAAGGATGTGGAATACCGTTACAATCCGTCCGATGTCCGCATGGATACGGAGGTTCAGGTATTAACGGAAGATGAAATCAAAGATAAGATATTGGAAAGCATTGAGGTTACGCAGCAGGGAGATAAGATCGACCTCGGAATGTTTTATCTGGCCCATCGGGAAATCATTGAGCAACTGATCCGGGCTGCGGATCGGGGAGTGGAAATCAGAATCATTCTGGATCCCAACAAAGACGCCTTCGGTTTCGAGAAGAACGGAATCCCGAACAGACAGGTTGCTGCAGAGCTTTTGAAAAAAACGGATAACAAAATAGAAGTACGCTGGTACCTGACCCACGGAGAGCAATTTCATACAAAGGTGATTGCGATTCATAAAAATAATGAAGCAATTTTGATTGGCGGCTCAGCAAATTATACCCGCAGAAATCTGGATAATTACAATCTGGAGGCTGACCTGATGGTTACGGTAAAGGATAATGATCCGCTGGCCAAGGAATTCCGGGCCTATTTTGACCGGATATGGGAGAACCAGGATGGCGTTTATACTGCGGATTATTCCGAATACCGGGATGACAGCCAGTGGAAGAGGCTGGTCTACAGGCTGCAGGAAAAGACAGGATTAAGCACGTTCTAGTAACTGATTGGGAGCAAATATTATGAGAACTGTTGGAAAAAGAAAGCTGAAAATGAACGACCAGAAAGGATTGTCCAGGGAGATCGACACCATTTTGGAATCCATCCATGATGATATTTTAATTACAGACGGACAAGGCAGGATACTGAAAGTCAGTAAAAGCTTTGTGAACGCTTATGGAATTGATGAAGAACAAATCCTCGGAGAAACGGTATTTGAAATGGAGCGGCAGGGGATTTTTAAACCATCGGTCATCGCCCGCGTGCTTCAGAGCAACCGAAGTATCACCATGAGGCAGCGGAATAATCGGGAAAGAGAGCTCATTGTTACTGCCTTGCCGGTTAGAAATGAAAATGGAGAGATTATTAAGGTAGTCAGTTTTACGCGTGATCTTACCGATTTTTTGAATTTGCAGGAACAATATTCCAAGCTGGAGAGCAAAATCGAAAAATATACCGCGGAGATTGAAGTTCTGAGAAACAAGAGCATGGACCTGGAAGGAGTTGTAGCCAAATCTGGCAAGTCTCAGGACATTCTTCGGACCATTCACAGAATCGCGCCCTTTGATGCCACTGTATTGCTTACGGGAGAATCGGGCGTTGGAAAGAGTATGTTCGCAAGACTGATTCATAAAAAGAGTAAACGGTCGGAGCATCCTTTTATTGAAATCAATTGCGGTGCAATCCCGGAGAATCTTCTGGAATCAGAACTATTTGGCTATGAAGGAGGGTCCTTTACCGGAGCAAACAAGGAAGGTAAAATCGGCTTGATCGAGCTGGCACAAAACGGCACCTTGTTTTTCGATGAGATCGTGGAAATGCCGCTCAACCTCCAGGTAAAACTGCTTAATGTTATCCAGAATAAAACAATAAAAAGGGTCGGCGGGACGAAGGACATCCAGGTGGATTTCCGTTTGATCGCCGCTTCGAATAAGGATTTTAAACATCAAATCGACGAGAAAAAATTTCGTGAGGATTTATATTACCGCCTCAACGTCATTACGATAGAGATTCTGCCGCTGCGTCAAAGGCGGGAGGATATTGTGCCTCTGGCGTTCTTATTCATTGATAAATTTAATAAGTGTTATGAATTAAACAAATCCTTTTCCAAAAAGGTTTTTGATCGAGTGATTTCTTATGATTGGCCGGGAAATATCAGAGAACTGGAAAATTTCGTAGAAAGGCTTCTTTTAACGACGGAAAATCAAATAATAGATGAAAAAGACCTTCCGAGCCAAATGATGCAGAAGGATGGGACGATGACGGAACTTTATAACGGAAAACTTACCGAAGCGGTTGAGGCATTGGAAAAATATATGGTAAGCACTGCCTATGAAAAATGCGGAACAACGGTAGGCGTAGCGGAAGCTCTGGGCATCAGCCAGCCAACGGCAGTGAGGAAAATCCAAAAATATATTCACAAATGAATTAGTATTCGTATGTGAATAAAAGCGGCAAAGGCCGTAAAATTCAGCTTATGAAAAGCATGCCGGATTGAGATTCAAGAAATGTATTCAAAGATGAATACATTTCTTTTTATATTATACCCAAAAAGGCTGAATTTCAACATCCGTCAGGATGGCATGGAAATTGCGCTATCATAATTAGGAGCTGCTGAACAAAACTAAAATTAAAAAAGGTTTGTTCAGGGCCGGATGAAATCCGGCGAAAGCAGCTCAAAGCGGAATAGAAGTTGCTTTTGGCTGCTTTCCAGCCCCTAATTATCGGCGAACTGAACCGAAGGTGAACAGAAGGCATAGATCACCTTCGCATAAAGTGCAAGGGTTTTTGAGGATTTAAGTTAAAAACCTTGCACGTTATGAATTCAGAAATGGCTGTAAAAGTTGAAATTCAGCCCTTGATGAATTGTTCAGTAAGCCCTAATTACAAAACATAATTCACATCAGAAATGACAATCGGAGGCTAAAATTATGGTCAGATATCAACCACCAAACGCATCAGCAGCACCAAGATTTGCAGGGATTAAAACTTTTATGAGATTACCTCATATCAAGACAACTGAAGATGTAGATTTTGCGATTCTCGGCATTCCCTTTGACACCGGATGCTGCTATAAAAACGGCGCACGGTTCGGGCCCGGAGCAATTCGTGAATCGTCGACACTTATGCGGAATTTCAGCATGAATTTAAATGTAAATATCTTCGACTACTTGTCCGGTATCGATTATGGAGATCTCGACATCACGCCCGGATATATCCTGGAATCCTACAAACAAATTGAGGATGGGCTGCGACCGTTACTGGATGCGGACGTGCTTCCTGTTGCCATGGGTGGAGACCATTCCATCACCTTGGCAGAATTACGGGCAATGGCAAAAAAATATGGACCGGTAGCATTGGTTCACTTTGACTCCCATTTGGATACCTGGGATCAGTATTGGGGCCAGAAATATGCACATGGAACACCGTTTCGCAGGGCTTGCGAGGAAGGGCTTATCGACACAAAACATTCTATCCAGATTGGGATCCGCGGATCGCAGTATGGCCCGGAAGATGTTCAGGGTTCCATTGATTTGGGGTTTGAAGTCTTAACGGCAAATGAACTTCATGAAATTGGCATAGCAGAAGCGGGAAAGAGAATTCGTGAAAGGGTAAAAGATGCTAAGGTATTTTTAAGCTTTGATATCGATTTCGTCGATCCTTCCTGCGCACCGGGTACGGGCACCATAGAAATCGGAGGATTTACCGGGCATCAGTCTTTATGCCTTATCAGGGAAATGAAAGATTTGAATTTTATCGGAATGGATCTAGTTGAGGTTCTGCCGACTATTGATCTGGCAGGAATTACCGCATACATGGCAGCCAATGTAATGCACGAGTTTATTTCTATTCTGGCATTGCAAAGAAAAAACGGAAAAAGATAATATTTAAGAAAGAAGGAAGTGAAACTTATGGGAACAGGAAAAAAAGGAATCAAGGGTATTGAAACGAGGAGCATAGACTTTGTTCCAACCGAAGAACGTTATGGCCATCCCAGAAGCCAGTTTTACATTTGGTTTGGATCAAACATGACCGTTCTCGCCATATCTACCGGAGCCTTTGCGCCATTGCTCGGCTTAAACCTGGCTTGGAGTATCATTGCAATCGTAGGCGGATTATTGATCGGCGGGCTTTTTATGGCTTTTCATTCAGCGCAAGGGCCTCATTTAGGTATTCCGCAGATGATTCAAAGCCGGGCCCAATTTGGAATAAAAGGTGCGGTAATTCCTCTTATTCTGGCAATCGTTTTATTCTTGGGATTTTATGCAACTACCGTATTCTATGGTGCACAGACCCTTGTCCCGCTAAATGTACCTATGCCGGCGGCTATCATCATCTCAGGGATTGTAACATTGATCATCGGTATTTTTGGATATGATGCAATTCACAAAGCAGAAAAAATTTCATCCTACCTTGCGACTGTCGTATTTCTTGTTGTCACTATTTTTGCCGTGCAGCTGCCGCTGCCTGCAGACACGCTGACATTAGGTCCTGTAAATTGGAGCAGTTTTATTCTGGCAATCAGCGTATATGCTACCTATCTGATTACAGCCGCGCCATATGTTGCTGATTACTCAAGATATTTACCTGTAACCACATCAATCGCCTCCACATTCTGGTATACATACCTCGGCGGTGTAATTGCAAGCATCTGGATGTGTATCATTGGCGCCATTTTGTATATCGGCGTACCTGATTTTGCTTCAAATTCAGCAGTAGGCATTGCCAGCGTATGGCATGCTCCGTTGGTTATTGTTCTATTTGCGACCATGATTATTACAGCGATATGTTCCTCCACCCTTAGCTTGTATGGTACCTTCATGGCTATCGTAACAGTTTTTTCACCATTTACGAAGCTCCGGGGAACGAAAAAATCCAAAATTATCATCATGGTTTTAACAACAATTGCCGCAATTTGCATCGACATTTTTGGTGCCCAGAACATGATCGTACAATGGGGATATTTCATGGCAATTATTTTATACTTCATGATCCCGTGGACCTGTATTAATTTGGTCGATTACTATATTGTCCGCAAGGGTCAATATAGTATGAAAGACATTTTTGATATTAAGGGTGTCTATGGAAGCTATAACTGGAAAACATTGGTGACTTTCTTTGCTACCGTAATTGTTGAAATGCCGTTTGCCGCCGCGGCCTGGTATACGGGACCTATCGCGAAAGCAATGGGAGGAGCGGATATCGCCTGGATTGTGGGCGGAGTATTCTGTTGTGTGCTATACTACATGCTAAACCGTGATTTAGTGAAACAAACAAAAGCATCCGGCGCACATTTATAAAACGGAAATAAGTAGTAAGTTGTAAAATGGAGAGAAAAAAATGCTTAGAATTAAAAAAATTGTGGACTTATCTCATGCGTTGACAGCGGAAACGCCTGTTTATCCGGGTGATCCGGTACCCAGCTTCTCTATAGCCACAACCATAGAAAAGGAAGGCTATAATTTATTCAATGTGGTTTTAGGCTCCCAGACAGGCAGCCATGTGGATGCGCCGTACCATTTCAGCAACACGGGCGCTACCGTAGACAAAATGGACCTGAACTATTTTATGGGAAACGGCCTGATCATTGATATGACGCATAAGAAGAGCAAAGAACAATTCACGCTGGAAGAGGTAAAGCGCTTTGAAAAGCAGATTGAGACGGCAGATATCGTGTTATTCAAAACCAATTGGTATAAGAAGGCGGGAACCGATGAATTTTACGAGCATCCATTTCTGTCAAAGGAAGCGGGAGAATATCTGCTTTCAAAAGGTATTAAAACAGCCGGGATCGATGCCATCAATCTGGACAATACAGGCGGGACAGAATTTCCAATTCACGACATGTATTCAGAAGCAGGCGGAATCATCGCGGAGAATTTAGCAAACATTGATATGGTGGACTTTGAAACACCTTTTATCCTGTTTCTGCCGCTGACTTTGATTGGCTGCGACGGATCCCCGGTGAGGGCGGTCGCTGTTGATTTTGAATAAGTTTAGTCGTTAGTTAAAAATAAAAAAGTCTCTGGTAAACAAGGATGCCTCGATTCAGGTATCTTTGTTTTATTTCTTTTCACGCATAAAAACGTGCAAACCGGATAGTAATATCATCAAAACGCAAAGCCCCAAAGACCAACCGCCCAGCACGTCCGTGGGGTAATGAACGCCGAGATAGATCCGGCTGAAACCGATGAGGATGATAAGGCAGGAAAGCAGAAAGGTAATCAGATTGACTGCTTTTCGGTCTTTAATATTCTGACGGCAGAGAAAAATGATCATACCATAGAAGATCAACACGGAAAAGGAATGTCCGCTTGGAAAGCTATAGCCCCCTTGATTGATCAAATGGAGCGTCAAATCGGGACGGGCTCGATGAAAGGATACTTTTAATGCTTTTTGAATCAGAGAAGCAAGAATCGCAGCCGCCGACAAGGGAATGCCGAAGGACATACGAACACTGGGAACAAGCAAAAACAGGCAACAGATCAGGGTGAGGGTATTCCAGTTGCCCAGATATGTGACCATGGTAAAAAAGAACGTCAGACCTTCGCTCCTCAGACCATAGATGTATTCGCGGATCACAGTGTCAAATACCAAAGTATCCTGTGTTATAACAAAATATGAAATTGTTACGAAGAGAACGAATCCTGCGATCGCGGGAAGCGCTCTTTTTTTATTCATAAAAGCTCTTTTCTTATCCATATAATTTTCCAATCTACTTTAAACAAACCCTTCCTCAAATCGCGGGTTGCTGTTTTGGCACTGCATTAGCTGACTGCCCCTATTAGGGCTTACTGAACAATTCGAAAATGCTTGGGACAAAACGCTTCCAGGCA